>CAZFKK010000053.1:0-13530 GCA_964519735.1 uncultured Taibaiella sp. | reverse complement strand
GACCTACTGATTACAAATCAGTTGCTCTACCATCTGAGCTAAAGTGGCAATTTATACTTTTTAAAAGAACTTCACCACCTACAAACCTGTTCATCAGAGATATACCGTTTGTCTTTGGGACGGCAAAGGTAGGATTCTATTTTGAATTTGCAAACTTCAGTAGAAGTTTTTTTTATTTTTTTTCCATCCTCCTTTTAGCTTCATTGCAAGCATGATTACCCCAGGGTATTTTGGCTGGAGAATACCAAAACTAAATGTATTTTTGGAGCAATTTAAGCTATACCTATGGTCCATAAGATCCTAAGCGACAAACCTACTCAACTGTTCTTAGCATTAACTTCCTTCTTTGTAGCCAATGCTTTAATCGCCGAATGTATCGGGGGTAAATTGTTCTCCCTGGAGCAGTTTCTGGGCCTGCCCGTTTCCAGCTTCACCTTATTTGGAGAGTCAGGTTTATCTTATACCTTAACCTGTGGCGTATTACTATGGCCGCTCGAATTTATCCTGACAGATATTGTAAACGAGTATTATGGAAAAAAAGCGGTTAAACGGATCTCCTATATCGCTGTAATACTGATCATGTATGCCTTTTTCATGTTTTATTTTGCCATGAGCACACCAGCCAGCGATTTCTGGATAGGAAGCAAAGCCAGTGAAGGAGTACCTGATATGCAAAAAGGCTTTTCTGCCGTCTTCGGCCAGGGAATGTGGATCATAGTGGGCAGTATTGTAGCGTTTCTGGTCAGTCAGCTTGTAGATGTCTTCGTTTTCCATAAAATAAAAAAGCGTACCGGAGAAAAACATGTATGGCTCAGAGCTACAGGGTCAACTGTAATATCTCAGATGATAGATAGTTTTATTGTCTTGTATATTGCCTTCAAAATCGGCAATGACTGGAGCTGGCAAAGAGTATTGGCCATTGGTCTGGTCAATTATTCTTATAAGTTCGTAATGGCCATCATCTTAACGCCACTCATTTATCTCCTGGAATACGGTATTGAAAAATACCTCGGTAAAGAAAAAGTAATGGAAATGAAAGCGGCAGCCATGGGCAAGGGTAATTAATCATCTATCTCCTTTTATCAAAAGGCCCGATTACCCTTCCCCTGTTATACTTTAATGTCTGAATGTGCTATGTGGTGTAAACGCTTTCTTCCGTTCCTGATTTTAATCCTGGTTTTCTGCCACTTCCTCCCTATCCATTTAACGGCCCGGGAAGAAGGCCATATAAATAATGCTGATCAAACCGGGCTACCGGGTCCGGTAAAGCGAATGGTCTATATGCATAGGCAATATCCTGAGCCTGTAAACAGAGCCCTGAACAAGGCACAATGGCAAAAATTAACCAACGACAAAGCCTTCATTTATATCGATGACACTCCTTCTGATGCCCACCAAACCTTAAATACCGGGGCTACCTTCTGGATGAATGTTTTGGACTTTCTCAGGCAGGGTACAGGACAAATACTTATCTGGATAGGACTGGCAATTCTTGTTGTTTTTCTTTTATTCCGGATATTCAAGCTGAATGGTCCTATCTTTTTTGCCAGAAAAGACAAACAATTACCCGGAAAAGGGGATATGCTTCTTACGAATACCTTACCTGATGACTGGGAACAATCAATCCAGGATGCTGTTCTTGAAGAAAATTACCGTTGCGCCATAAGATATGGATATCATTACTTATTGTCTTTATTGAGCAAAGAAACATTGATACAACTGGATGATACCAAAACCAATTATCAATACGCCAATGAGCTATCCGGCACGGAATGGCATACACCTTTTTTGAGCCTGACACGACAATATGAATATGCCTGGTATGGCGGATTCCCGCTGAAAAAGAAGAATTTTGAGGATTTTCATGATTCCGTTTTGTCCCTAAAATCAAAACTCAAGGCCTAGAATGATGATTTCAAACAAAATATCAGGAATAGCAGCAAGCCTGGGGATATTACTGCTACTTTCAGGTTGTGGTCTCCGGCCAGGTCAACCAAAGAAGACAAACTGGAATCTTGATTTTTCCAAGGAAAGCAAAGAGCCTTATGGATTATACCTTACTTACAACAGCCTCCCCTTACTTTTTCCCGGCCATACGATTGAAGTCCTTAAACCTGGCTATAGGTTGACTAACCTGGGATACCGGTTAAAGAAGCACCCGGGGAAATCGCTTTTGATCATGATAGGGTCCAACCTGAATTTTAATGAAGGAGAGATAGATTCCCTATTTTCTTTTATTGAAAACGGGCATGATGTACTCCTGGCCGCCCATTCATGGGACAAGCAACTGCTGCAACACCTTAAGCTCACTAAAAGCCCAGGCAATTTCATTAAAAAAAATAGTAATCAAAAGGTTTTCCTTAAAGACAGGAGTAAGGAGAATATCCCATACAATTATCCATCTAAGGGCAAGCACATCAATGGTTACTTCGAAAATGCCGCCCTGCAGGACACGGTACCTTATTATTGGTTGGGCGCCAATGAAGCACAGCAACCGGATTGCATCGTATATGCTATTGGTAAAGGGAACTTATTCCTACACGCTGCCCCTTTGGTTTTCAGTAATCATTTCCTTCTTCACCAGGATAATCATCAATACCTTAATCAGTTTTTCGGTTATGTAAACGGCTCCTTACAGCATATCTACTGGACTGACTTCAACTCCAGGGAAACCAGGCAATCTGACTGGAGCGTTATATGGAAGCATGCCCCTACCCGTTATGCCCTGCTCACCCTGCTGCTTATCCTTGTAATATACCTGATCTTTGAGATGAAACGCAAACAAAGAATCATCCCTGTTATTCCTCCAACGGAGAATACAACGGTCGCTTTTGTAGAAACCATAGGACGTCTTTATTACAATCACCATAATCACACCAACCTTGCTGAAAAAATGGTGCAACATTTCCTGGAGTTCGTGCGGAGTAATTATTACCTGAATACTTATCAACTGGATGCTGATTTTACACGACAACTAGCTGCCAGATCCGGGAAATCAATAACAGAAACAAACACTTTGGTGGATACCATTAAAGAAGTGCAACAGGGTATTAATGCCAATGAGCATTTTTTATATTCTTTATACATAAAATTACAATCATTTTATCATGACAGAAAGTAATAATGAGACAAGCGATACCTTTCAACCCCGTTTGGATATCAGCCTCCTGGCTGATCTTACGGAACGTATCCGTGAAGCAACCGCCACTATTATAACTGGACAGCAGGAAATGATCGAGTTATTATTAGCTGCATTACTGGCAGATGGACATGTCCTTATAGAAGGGGCGCCCGGGGTAGCCAAAACCTTAACCGCCAAAACAATTGCCCGTTTAATTGCGGCAGACTTCAGTCGTATCCAGTTTACCCCTGACCTCATGCCCTCAGATGTCATTGGCACGAGTATATTTAACCCGCAGGAGGCTAAATTCAGTATTCATAAAGGCCCCATTTTCAGTAATATTGTTTTGATTGATGAGATTAACCGGGCTCCCGCCAAAACACAGGCTGCGCTTTTTGAAGTCATGGAGGAGCAACAGGTTACCATAGACGGAACTTCCTATATCCTGTCTGCCCCCTTTATGGTCCTGGCTACCCAAAACCCGATCGAGCATGAGGGTACCTACCGGCTTCCCGAGGCACAGCTGGACCGGTTTCTTTTTAAAATCAATGTGGGCTACCCCAAACCAGAGGAAGAAATCCATATCCTCCAACGACATCATGAACAAAAAGGAAAATTGCTTCCGGACCAGCTATTACCGGTAATTACCCGGGAAGAATTAATAGCTTGCAGAGCCCTGGTGCAGTCGGTGCATATGGAACAAAAGCTATTGGAATTTATAGCAAAGATCACTATAACTACACGTGAGGATCGTTCTATATACCTTGGCGCCTCTCCCCGCGCCTCCTTAGCTTTATTGAACGCATCTAAAGCAATTGCCGTATTAAGAGGAAGGGATTTTGTCACCCCGGAAGATATTCTTTACGTTGCCCCATCTGTACTCAGGCACCGTATTGTGCTCCTTCCTGAGCGCGAAATGGAAGGAGCTACTACTGACGACGTCCTTGAGGAACTGATAAGCAAACTGGAAATACCGCGATAATAATAGCCCCGGGAAGACCCAGAATAGCGCCATGAGTCAAAATACAGCCTACTTTGTATGCATATAGGGGCAAAGTAGTAGCTTTGCCGGCGAAACCTGATAATCAGGTTGCATTCGGGAAGCAGTCCTAAAAAGCAGCCTAACGAAGCATTGTACCTTTCAGGCGCTGCAACAATAGATTTTAGTGATAACCTGACAGGAGCTTTTCGTCTTTTACAAAAACTGGATAGCCTACCTTTATTCCTTCAATTGCTACGATGAAACTCTTATTAAATTATTTAAGCCGTTATAAAGGCCTTATTTTCCTGGCGTTGATCCTGGCTGCTATTAACCAGGTCTTCTCCCTGCTTAATCCCTATATCCTGGGTAACTTCCTGATCGACCCCTATGCCAACAAAGCTGCCTATTACCGGGATAACGGACTGGACAATGCCTTTTTCAAAGGTATCCTGCTGGGACTGCTGATGATCATTGGTGCCGCTATGGTTTCCCGTATCGCCAAGGCCTTCCAGGATTATGTAGTCAATGTGGTGATTCAGAAATTCGGGGCGAGATTATATACGGATGGCCTGCAACATGCATTAAGGTTACCCTTCCAGGATTTTGAAGATCAACGCAGTGGAGAAACGCTCTCTGTCCTGCAAAAGGTCCGCCAGGATTGTGAACGGTTTATTACCAATTTCGTCAATGTCCTGTTCACTACCTTAGTAGGTATCGTATTTGTAACTATTGTAGCCTTCCGCCTGAGCCCCATGCTCCCCGCTATTTATTTGGTAGGTGCCGTCATCCTGGCCGTGCTGACCAGTTTCCTGAGCCGGAAGATCAAAGCTATTCAAAGAAACATCGTCAACGAAACTACTGCACTTGCAGGATCCACTACCGAATCTCTTCGAAATATTGAGCTCGTCAAAAGCCTGGGATTGACGCAACAGGAAATTCAGCGGCTGAACACCACTACGCATAAAATACTAAAGCTGGAGCTGAAGAAAGTAAAAAGTATCCGGTCGATCAGTTTTATCCAGGGCACCTTTGTCAATTTTCTACAGCAATGTATCATGTTTGCGCTCCTGTTTTTTATCTTTAGAGACAAGATCACGGTAGGACAGATGATGATGATGCAGTTCTACTCATTTTTTATTTTTGGTCCTTTACAGGAGCTGGGCAATATTATCCTGTCCTACCGGGAGGCACAGGTTTCCCTTCAGAACCTGCAGACTTTGCTCAACCGTCCGGTGGAGCATCAACCAGAAAGCCCCCTGCAGATCAACGCAGTTAACCATCTTCGTTTTGACAATGTCAGTTTTCAGCACCAAACCGCTATGCGGCCTGCATTAGAGCAAATATCTTTTGAAGTGCAGCAAGGAGAAACCATTGCCTTTGCCGGTCCGTCCGGCTCCGGCAAGACAACCCTGGTCAAGTTACTTGTAGGTCTTTATCATCCTTCCAAAGGAGACATATTTTATAACCACCATAATGGAAAGGATATCCATTTTGATGAATTACGTCACCAGATCGGCTTTGTCACCCAGGATACTCAGTTATTTTCAGGAACGATAAAAGAAAACCTCCTGTTCGTCAACCCTGAAGCTACGGATGATATGATTGATCAGGTCTTACAGCAGGCAGCCTGTCAATCCCTGTTATCCCGTGCGGAGAAAGGACTCGACACCATAATTGGAGAAGGAGGGCTCAAACTATCAGGAGGAGAACGCCAGCGGCTATCCATTGCACGCTCTTTATTAAGGCAGCCCCGGCTCATTATATTTGATGAAGCAACTTCTGCCCTGGATTCCATAACCGAAGAAGAAATATCCAAAACAATAAGGAACATTACCGGCAAACGACAACACATTACGGTGATGATTGCGCATCGCCTATCTACCATCATGTATGCCGACAGGATATATGTACTGGAGAAGGGAAGAATTATAGAAACCGGCAATCATGAAACACTGCTGCAGGAGAAAGGCCTGTATTATGCCATGTGGCGTCAGCAAATAGGAGAACGTACAGACCTGCCCCACTCCTCCCTGCTTTCCTGATCAGGATCAATTCCCCGATCAGGAAACCGGCCGGCAACAGCCATTAAAAATATTCATAAAAATATTTCACCGGACATAATTAATGCCTCGGCAAAAGCTTCCTTATCCAGGGATAAAGGAATATGCTGTTGCAATGCCCATTCCAAAAGCTTTTCGGTGGCGATGTTCCCCACCAGCTCATCTTCTGCCATCGGGCAGCCTCCGATACCATTAATAGAGCTATCAAACCTCCTGCAACCCTGTTCATAAGCCGTTCTTATCTTTTCTTCCCAACTCTGAGGGGCCGAATGAAAATGAGCGCCAATTTCTATTTGCGGGAACTCAGGCACTAATTGTGCAAAAACGGATTGAATGGTAAGGCGATCGGCGAGGCCTACCGTATCGGCGAGGGAAATAATTTCGATACCCATTTCCGCAAGCTGTTTAAACCAATAAACAGCCACCTCTGCACTATAAGCGTCTCCATATGGATTGCCAAACCCCATTGATATATACAGGACAGCAGTCTTCCTATGCTGTACACAAAGACGCTGAATCGCCTCTACTTCTTTCAGGGACTGGGCAATGGTTTTATTGGTATTCCGTTGTTGGAAGGTCTCAGAAATGGAGAATGGGAATCCCAGGTATTGTATCGTATCATAAGCTACGGCATCTTGTGCCCCCCGTAAATTGGCGACAATGGCCAGGAGTTTTGTCTTCGTATGGCTTAAATCCAGTTGGCGTACCACCTGATGTGTATCCGCCAGTTGAGGAATAGCTTTAGGGGAAACGAAAGAGCCGAAATCCAGCACATCAAACCCTACCTTAAGCAGTTGATTCAGGTAGGCTACTTTTCTTTCTGTAGGAATAAAATTCGCCCATCCCTGCATGGCATCGCGAGGACATTCAACCAAAGTTAACGGAGTCATCATAATTTGATATTTTCAATAACATTCAATGTCAAAGTTAATCTATATTTTTACAGGAAGAATTTATAGCAACATGATTATTTCCACTACCAGTACCATAGAAGGCAGGCCCGTTAAAGAATATAAAGGCATCATTTTTGGCGAAACCATCATAGGCGCCAATATCATCAAAGATTTTCTGGCTGGCATTCGTGACATTATCGGTGGCCGTAGCGGCTCTTATGAAAAAGTCATGATGGAAGCCCGCGAAACCTCCATAAGAGAGATGCGGGAACGTGCCGAAAACATGGGCGCTAATGCAATCATAGGCGTAAAAGTCGATTATGAAACCATGGGCAGCAATAACGGGATGCTTATGGTCGTCGCTTCAGGCACAGCCGTGATCATCTAACCCAAACCCTGTTGGCTGAGCACATCCTGCATCGTAAAAATACCCTTACGCTTACGTATGAATTCTGCGGCCAACACAGCTCCATAAGCAAAACCCTTGCGGGAATGAGCCGTATGGATAATTTCGATATCATCGATGGCAGAGCTGTACCGTACATGATGCGTACCCGGCACATGGTCCATACGTTCCGATACGATAGGAAACTGGTCCGCATCGCCGGCCTGTCCGGGTTTCCAGTGCTTTTTCCGTTTCAGGTTTTCTAAAATCTGCTCCGCCAGGGTAATCGCCGTACCACTGGGCGCATCTTTCTTTTCAGTATGATGCACCTCTTTTAAAGACACATCATATTCCGGCCAGTCATTCATCATTGAAGCAAGTTGCTTATTGATTTCAAAGAAGATATTCACTCCGATACTAAAATTGGAGGCCTGTAGGAAAGAAGTATTCGTAGCCAGGCATTTTTCTTTAGCCAGGTACAAATGTTTATTCCACCCGGTGCTACCACATACTACAGGCAGCCCGAAATCCATACACCGGGATACATTTTCCAAAGCCGATTCAGGATTAGTAAATTCAATAGCCACATCTGCTCCGGCCAGGTATTGAGCCGTAAACTCCTGATAATTAGTTCTTGTAATCCGGGCGACAACCTGATGGCCCCTTTCCTCAGCTATTTCTTCAATAGCTTTGCCCATTTTACCATAACCGATCAATGCAATATTCATTTTTTTTAATTTTTTC
This sequence comes from uncultured Taibaiella sp., assembly GCA_964519735.1. Taxonomy (GTDB): domain Bacteria; phylum Bacteroidota; class Bacteroidia; order Chitinophagales; family Chitinophagaceae; genus Taibaiella. The sequence goes on along the minus strand of CAZFKK010000053.1, from coordinate 5,345 downwards.
TTTTAAACAATACCATTTCCACATGGCCCCGCTTCTGCTGCTTTACAATCTGCCAGTTATTGAAATAATAGCCAACATTCCTGTTCATGGCATTACATACATTGCTGTACCATACATACTCCGTACTATCCGTCTCAAAATCCCTATATCTCAATGGCGAGCCTTTCAGATCCATCATACTATCCGAAGCCAGCAGCGGAAATGAAGTAGCAACAATACCAGTACCTATATCATGTTGAAGCATATAAGATTGAAAATCCGCTCTTAGCTGGTATACCGGGAGATGAGCCAGTGTAGCATCCCAACCTTGCGGCACCCTGCGTGGATAAGCCCAGAAGTGCCCGCTTAATTGCACGATCACGAGCAAACCAGTCAGCGCACCCTTATATTTCCAATCAGATTGTACTAATAAAAACAGCGTAAGCAGGGCTGTTCCTGTATATAAAGAGATCAAATAACGATGCATCAGCAGGTTACGGTACAAACAAAGCGGTAATGCGGTAATCAGGAATAAAGCCAGCACAAAAACAAACAAGTGTCGGGTCATATTCTTTTCCCATAAAGTTTTACCTTTTATTTTCCCCCGGAACCATTGGATCAGTAAGCATACGAGGGTTACCACTGTAGCGATCTTTCCCAAATCGACAAGGCGCCAGCCAAGCAATAAAGTATTGCGCAAAACTCTTTGCAAGGGCACCCTTTCAAATCCACCGGCCCAGGTAGATCCTTCGTGATACCCCAACCATCCTTTTACATCATAATGATAGAGCATATACGCAATCGCCAATAAACCTCCGGGGATAAAAGGCAATGCATTCTGAAAAAGGAAAAGGAACACGGACTTTTTTTTCAATCGTAAATCGGGAGCATTATAGCTGAGCAGGAACACGTATAAAGCCAGGCCGCACATCATAGCGCGCATACTCATCATACCCAGTACCATTATGCCTATAACCAGTTGCCATTTTGTCCTTCGAAGTATCGCATTAAAAGCAAACAGGAAGAAAGCCATAACCATAATGTCCGGGGAAACCAGCGTGCATTGGGTAAGGAGCACACATTCACTAAGTATCAGCGCGGTACATCCTAAAGAAGCCAGTTTACGGGTAGGAAAAAGATAATCCCCCAACCGGACGGCCTGCAGCACAATCATCAGTACAAAAGGCAGCAATGCCAGGTGAGTGATAAAAAGGCTTTTACCGAACAGCAGCCATACTAAAGCCAGGTACATTCCAAAAGCAGGAGGATGACCACTGTCTATATAATCCGGCAACAGAAAATACCGGAAGTGATGGTAGTAATACCAATTGGGATGTTCTCCGCCAAACTGTACCGTATCCCAAAACAAAGCGTTATGGGCTGTAAGTACAAATAATATAACAAAAGGAACGAGGAAAAACAGCAGTTTCCACTTAAGTAATAACTTTACCATATGGTTATCAGGCAGTTAATCCTTTTTCTTCCTGCCATTTTTTTACGCCATATCCAGGAATAACATGCTTTTCGCTATGGTAAGAAGAACGTACCAATGGGCCGCTTTCTACATAATCCAAACCTAATTTGTAACCTTCTTCTCTGAAGAAAGCGAATTCATCAGGATGAACAAACCGGAATACCGGTAAATGCCTCGTAGTGGGTTGCAGGTATTGGCCTAAGGTAACCACATCACATCCATTATCTGCCAGGTCCCTCAGCGATTGTAATACTTCTTCCTTTTCTTCTCCCAACCCTAACATAATACCACTTTTCGTTCTGACCCCTCCTTCTTTTAAACGCCGGATCACTTCCAGGCTACGATGATATTTAGCCTGGATACGAACTTTACGGGTCAACCGTTCTACAGTTTCCAGGTTATGCGATACTACTTCGGGAGCCACCTCAATGATGCGTTGCAGGTTATCCCACTGTCCCCTGAAATCAGGTATTAAAGTCTCCAGGGTAGTATCAGGATTCAGGGCTTTTACCGCCTTAATGGTATTAGCCCATATAATTGATCCTCCATCTTTAAGCTCATCCCGGTCCACCGAAGTAATTACCGCATGTTTTACCTTCATAAGATAAATTGCTTCTGCTACCCGTTGCGGCTCATCCCAGTCCACAGGTTCCGGCCGCCCGGTGGCTACCGCACAAAACCCGCAGGAACGGGTGCAGATATTACCTAATATCATAAAGGTAGCCGTACCGGCTCCCCAACACTCCCCCATATTCGGGCAATTCCCGCTTTCCCAAATAGTATGCAGTTTATGATCGTCCACAAGACCGCGCACATGCCGGTACCCCTCGCCGGTGGGCAATTTTACACGCAACCAATTGGGTTTCTTTACCGCACCATTGCCGGCAGCGGTATTCGCCTGGGTAACCTGACTTGCAGAGATAACGGGTAGTTCAATCATGACTTCTGGTACTGCTAAACAAGTTCTGCTTAGCATTAATTAATAATGCCTGAAAATAATGGCGAAAATACAACCAAATCCTCAATTAACCGAAGCCGGCCCTTTAAGATTGCATTCCTGCTATCGGACGCATCCAGCTTCCTCCACTTAACTTCGCTTCCCGATCTGGAAAGCAGCATAAAAATTCAGGAAATAAAGCTGGGGTTGCTGCGCCACCATAAGGTCTATTTTCCGGGTATAAATCTCTCCGTTTATCCCGAATTCCGCGCCTAACACCCCTTTTCTTTTAGTGGCAAAATCAAAATGAAGACCTGTTCTGACAAACACACCCGGGACAAAGGATACCTCATTCAATCCCTTGGCAAAGCCCCCCTTCCCTAAAATATTATTAGCGCCCACAAAGTCACTGGCAATACTATCTGAATATTTAATCTCTCCTAAATGAATATGATTAATATAATAGGGTTTGACCAAGCCGGCAGCAAAACCACCCTGGTATGCCCAATGAATCGCGACAGTACCCGGATCCGGCTTACCCGCGATCATGTGCCTGCGGCCGTAACCCAATTTAAGCTGGTAGAAGTTATTAACTTTACCTAATATATAAGATCCGGGTTGAAAGAGCACACCAGGCGTTCCACCGTTTGACCTTGTTTCTTTAGGATGTTTTTTTTCACTGATTTCAAAGGTAAAAAATCTGACATGATAAAAGCGGTCCTCGTTTCGCTGACCGAATCCATCGCTTAATAACGTACCTCTGTTAATAAAAAGACTATAACCATCAGAATTGAGCCTTACGCCACCACTCCATTCCCTGCTGAGCGCCTTGGGCCCCTTCACTTTAGGAGGCACCACAGCAGTATTGACGACTATAGTAGAATCGCCAAGCCGGTCACGGAATTTAATCTTACCAGGCTGTGCCAAAACAGCAATAGGAAACAATAATACCGCTAAAACAAAAATATTTTTGGCACTTAACGTCATTTATGGGAATTTAGCTATGTAAATTTAAAACAATAATTCCAAAATGACTGCAAAAATAATCTACAAAGGGGATTTAAGGACCACAGCCACTCATACCCTAAGTGGATCCCAGGTGGAAACCGACGCCCCTTTGGACAATCAGGGCAAAGGGGAACGTTTCTCTCCTACAGACCTGGTAGCTACAGCTTTGGGCAGTTGCATGTTCACCATTATGGGTATTGCTGCAAAAACGCAACAAATTAATATTGAAGGCAGTGAATGTACCATTGAGAAAATTATGACTCCACCACCCCGCCGTATCGGGGAGATAAAGGTAGATCTGCACATGAAAGGCCTGGTCCAATTTTCAGATAAACAAAAAACTATCTTAGAGCATGCTGCGCTCACCTGCCCGGTTTACCTCAGTCTCAATGCTGATATCATTAAAACGGTAACCTTTCATTGGTAAAACACAGTCCGGGTAAAGCGGGAACTGCAATTTCACTGTTTACCCGGCAGGATGGAGTACTATGGTGTTCTTAAGATGTGATTGCCTACTGCACAATCCAGGCAATTCCTGGCCGAACAATAGTTATGGAATAATTGAAGCAAAGCCTGTGACTGTGCTCCGTCCACCGGGACAATATTTACGTCCTGCCATTGCCTGATTATATTATTATTTTCAGGCCTTACGGATTGCAGCAGGGTCATACTGCTTTCCTGCAAGTTATCCTTGCCCTGTAATTTCGCATATAGATATTGCATGGGCGCAACCGTATTCAATAAGATATTATGCACGGAGTCCTTTCCCAGCTTTTTAACCACATTCTCCTCCGTAGCCTCCCCAAAACGATAGTGGGTATCCCAATAGGCTGAAGCCTGGATATTCAGCATGGGTAACAACTCTTTTTCCGTTCTGATTTCCATTATTTGGGCAAACAATTCCAAGCTGGTATGTACCAGCATAGCAAACTGGGCTATCCGGATCGTAGGGAAGTTAGACGGCCGGAGCCGCATAAAACGCCAATGGTGGGCCGGCATAGCGATCAACTGGTATTTCCGGCGCAGGAAATGGTATTCCTTTTCCAATGCAGCAGTATAAGTATCGGGTGAGTCTACCGGCAATAGTCCCGACTGGCCGAATAATAAAGCTTCCAGGGTAAACAGGTCCTTACGGTGTCGTGCCAGCACGTTCAGGGGAAGAGAAAGCGCCAGTTCCAGGAAAGCATCCCGGTTAACATGGAAACCGAAATTGGTCGCCAGGCGGTAATAAAGTAAAGTACGCCAGTCTTTGTCTGCCTGTATCCATAGGCCTTCCCATTCTTTCAACCGGTGTTCCCACCGTTCCAATAGCAGGCGGTCTAACCAGGATTGCCAGATCAGTTCCGGTACCTGTTTCAATCGGTGGGTGCATAATATGGCAGGCCGTGCGGACATCAGGCCCTGGTAACGCTCAATAACAGGTTGATTCAAATGTGCTTTCAACTCCAGGGTAGGAAAATTACACCCGGATAAGGTGAAGTCGTCTTCATAAACCACATGAAGAATGATATGCCGGTAAGCCTCATCCTGGTCATGGTGATGTTTCAGCCAATCAGAGGTGCGCAGGTGCAATTCAACGTTTCCTACCCATAAAGTATTCCCTATTTTCACCCTGGCCTCCAGGAAATCAGGGCCTGCATTCGTATTATACTTTCCGGGAGAAAGCACCACTACCTGCTCGCGCTCCGTGGTCGTTAATGCCCCTGGTGCGTACAAAGAATTTTTCCACAAATAGTGCAACAGATATTCATTCATAACATCCGGACATTAAGGGGATGCTATATTACCATTTTTTTCTTAAAGAACAAAATACTAATATATCTTTTTAGTACCCAGCGTCTTGACGAGGAGAAAATATAACCTACTTTTCAGCCTGAAGGTTACAAGGAACCTAAATCGAGTAGGAAGGTAGCGATTATTTCGCTACCTGTCCTCTCACACCACCGT
>CAZFKK010000052.1:4258-13552 GCA_964519735.1 uncultured Taibaiella sp. | reverse complement strand
TCCCCAAACCAGGAGCACCAGGATATCTATACGTACCTCCCAGAGCGACGCACCTTTGAAGGCTACCGCCCTCAGGGCATCATTAAGGTAAGTAAGGGGTAAGGCTTTAGATAGGGGCTGTACCCATTTGGGAAAGGCCTCAACAGGAAAAAAGGTACCCGCCAGCAAGAACTGTGGTAACGTCAAAATATTGGATAGCGGAGGTATGGTCGATTCACTTTTAGCCAATCCGCTGATGATAAAACCAAAACTCATAAATACCAGCAAGCCTAAGGCACATAAACATAACATATTCAGGAAGGTTACCCAGCCTTCTATTAAAGTATACCCTAAGCAGAAACGTCCTACGAGGATAATGATAGTTGCACCCAGCAATTGAAATACCATACGGGCTGCTCCCTCACCCAGCAAGATGGTTTCGCGGCGTACGGGTGTGGCAAAGAAACGCTTCAGTACCAGGGACTGCCTGAGGTTGAAGAAGACAAAAGCCGTCCCAAAAACACTGGCTGCTAATAGCGAGAAGCCCAATTGTCCCGGCAGCACAAAATCTATAGTGTTCAACTTCCGGCTTGCGGTTACGGTAGTCCGTATGCTTACCAGTTCCTTCATCTTCAATACTGCTGCTTTATCCTGCATAAAGACGGTCTTTTCTATCCGGGCAATGAGATCGGAGACTTTAGCTGATTCAGGCATCGTTGCCTCCAAATGTACCCGGTAGCGGGGCAAAGAGGCGGGGTTCTCCTTTAGCTCCACCAGGGCATGGATACGGCCCTGGGCTAATTCCTCCCTAAGCCAACCGGCATCATCAGAAGTCACCCATTTCACATCGGGATAAGCCCGCAACTCCTGTGCAACAGGATTGAGCGTATCTGAGCCCGGCACAAATGCCAGTTGGATCGTTGATGATTTACTATCTCCCAGGAATCCGAATACCAGTATGAAGATAAGGGGAAACGCAATGGTAAAAATAATGGAAGAAGGGCTTTTCGAGATAGAACGCAGGGCCGCAAGGGTTATAGCACGAAAAGCCTTAAACTGGCTGTAGGGTTGAAGCGACATAGTATATTGAAAGGACAAAGATAAAAGGAAAAAAAGAAAGGCTGCCTCCGGGTTTTGAAGGCAGCCTCTTAAAAGGATGAAAAAATGGAAAGAAAAACTATTTCGGATAAAGCACATTAGGTTTATTGGCCACAAAGCTCACCTGGCTACCTGCCGAAGCCTGGGGATAACCGACCCTTAAGTCGCCATATTGCCCTGTCGCACTTTTCAACGTATAAGTACCTGTTACGACAGAATCGGCAGGGCCGAAACGATCCGCAGGGAAAGACAGCTCGATGGCCCCGGTAGTACTTTGAGCCGGGATAGTCCCGGTATGCTCTTCAGAAATTCCGTTATCCGTTTCGAGTGTGTATATGAAGGTGACCGGCTCTGTAAACCCTACCCTTGTTTCCACACTTAAAGGTTGGCTATCTTCTACAAAATAAAAGAAAGTATCGTCACCTATAATGCTATCGGCAGTTTCCGCATTAAATACCAGGGACTGATCGGCTGTAAACCGGATATAGTTTTGATCTTTCTGTGCAAAATCATAGGAATCCCCATCATACTTTTGACAGCCTCCAAACAACGCTACCCCTAGCAGACCCATTATCATGAATTTATTATTCTTTGTCATAGATTGTTAGTTTAAAGATCAAACCATAGTTTTTCGTAATACATTGGATTGTTTTTGGGCGCATTAGGATTCGGAGAGATCTCCTCGGTATTGGGATACACCCATCTGCGGATCAATGGCCCGCTGGGGGCTCCTAAGGGAAGGCTCAATACAGGTACTTCGTTACCTTCAGGTCCGGATCTGCGCCAGTTATTAAATGCTTCGAAGGGTCGGTCCATAAGGTCTATCCATTGTTGTAAATGAATTTCCCTTACTGCATCCGTGTTACCGATAAGCGTTTTAGTAGCTGCAAAAGCAGCGGCATCCCCCTCGGATACACCATAGAACAAGCATGCTGCGGTCAAAGCCTGTTTGTATTTTTCATCCGCCATATTGATATCCGCACCGACGCCGATACCTCTTGCGTAAGCCTCCGCTTCCAGGAATAGCTGCTCCTGGTAGCTAAAGATCAATTCCGGCGCATCCGGCCTGTATAAGTACATACTGATCGTTGCAGTAGCCGCATTAGCTTCCTGTTCTGTAACTACGCCATTATAGGTGGTTTCCTCTCCAGGAAGATCAAAATAGCGGGGAAGCCTGGGATCATTCTGTGCCTTCATCGGATCTGTCACCAGGGTATTGGCAAAGAAGAAAATATTACTGCCCCCGGCAAAAGACTCCAGGATCCTGTATTTAGGATTCTGACGTCCGGCAACCGTAGAGAACGGGAAGGCAAAGTTATCGCCGGCTCCGGACAGAAGCTGGCCTCCGCTTAATAGCGCCCCTATTTCGGAGGCTTTGGAAGGATCTTTATCTACCATGGTCATCAGGATGCGGAATTTCATAGCATGGGCCAGGCGCTTCCATTTACCTAAATCACCCTTATAGAACAGATCAGCGTCTGTAATAGCCTGGGGATCCTCTTCGGGTATCTGCCCGATCGCTTCATCCAGTAAGGCCAGTACACCATTCAATACACTTTCCTGGTTGTCAAATTTAGGATAAGGAATAGTGGCCGCCTGCCAGGCTTCTGTAAAGGGAACATCCCCCCATAACATAGTGGCTTCGTAAGCCATTTCAGCCAGAAGAATTTTACATTGGGCTGCAGCAGCGTGATTAACCGGCTCACTGCTTTCTGCGATAGCAATAGCCTCTTTAAGGTTATTGCCGGATGTGGCATAGTACATCTTCCAGGTATTACCTGTAGTGTAAATGCTCACATCGTAGATATTCTCAGCGCCCCATCCATAATTACCTCCCGAAGCTAAGGTTTGTCCCATAAGTCCCAGGGGAATGTAAAAATCTCCTCCTGTCCTGTTGCCTGCAAAAGAAGCAGCAGCGTAGTTGAATAAGAGACCGGGTGTCACTTCAGTTGCCGCGTTGGGATTCTTGTTAATGTCGAGATATTTCTTGCATGAGCCTACTCCAAAGGAGACGATAAGCAACAATGCGTATATTATTATTTTTCTCATAATATTATAGTTTAACTTTTAGATTAACACCGAAACTTCTTGTAGTCGGGAAGCTGTTAAACTCCACACCATCTCCGGCACTATTGGCTCCCATATAATTTAATTCAGGGTCAACATGAGGCACAAAGGACTTGATCAACCAAAGGTTACGGGATTCAAAACCTAATTCCAGCCCCTTAATTACATTTTTAAAAGGCACAAAATTGGCAGGGAAGCGGTAAGACAGCATCACTTCTCTCAACTTTACGAAGGAGGCATCGAATACATTACCTTCTGTATTGGTTGTGGAGGAATAGTGGCCCCAGAAATCCTCCATACTTTGCACAGGTGTGGTATTGGGAACATAGCTGGTACTACCGTCAGGATTGGTTACTGCATTTACACCCGCATCAACAAAGGTACCATTCCGGTATTCTGCTGTTTCAGCAGCCATCCCGTTGGCCCGTAAGGAGGCAACGGTTCCGGAATAAAATACACCACCCTGGCGGATGTCAATAAGGAAAGCAAGGCTGAAGCCCCTGTAAGAAAACCGGTTATTGATACCCAACATGAAGTCAGGGTTTACATCTCCGATATACTGGTCATTATCCACCATCCTTAAACCGGTTGTAGGGTTGATCACAAACTGGCCGTCAGGAGCCCGGCGCCATTTCGTACCATATAAAGCGAAACCTCCGCCAACAGGCGCTTTAATCTGTAAGCCGCTCCATCCACTGGCAATAGGATAAAACTGAAGGTCTCCTTCCAGCTCATCCACCACCTGGCGGTTGCGGGCAAGATTGGCGAAGATCTCCCAGCTAAAACCCCTGGGTGATCTGAAAGGCTCCAGGCGCAGCATGATTTCGTATCCTTTGTTGGTCACCTGACCTGCATTGATTGATTTGGCAAAGTAACCTGTGGACAACGGCACATCAATAGCAATGATCTGATCACGGGTTTTGGTATTATAATAGGTAAAGTCAAGGCCTATTCTATCGTTAAAGAAACGAAGGTCGGTACCCAGCTCTATGGTATTAGCCCGCTGAGGCTTCAGGTCAGCATTCGGCAATATTCTCGGCCCGGTAAAACCAGCCTGTCCCAAATGGGGAAACAGGTTTCCTCCCGTAAGATATTGCACAAAGTAACTGCTGGAAGCCGCGTATGTCTTGTCGATAACATAGGGATCCGTATCAGATCCGGCCTGAGCCCAACCCAACCTTACTTTACCAAAATTCAACACATTGTTTTGATCCATCAGCTCTGAGAAGACAAAGCTACCGCTCACTGAGGGATAAAAATAGGAACGGTTTTCAATAGGTAAGGTCGAGCTCCAATCATTCCGACCCGTTACCGTAAGGTAAAGAAAACTCTTATAGGAAGCAGATACTTCACCATAAAGGGCTACCAATCGCTGTTGCAAGAAGGAAGGAATCGTCTGATAAGATGCCGCATTATTAGGCATATAAAACTCATCGATCAACAAATCTTTTGCTTCTATCGTATTAGACTTCAGTTTCCGGTCCAGCACATTATGGCCCACCATTACCTTCAGATTAAAATCTTCACTCAGATTTTTTTGAAAGGTAATCATCAGGTCATTATTGATCCTGCGGGAAAACAGGTCGATGTCTGTATAGCCTCCCAGCAGATTTCCTGCTGTACCATGACGGACTACCTGATTCCTGTTTTCATTGTACAGATCGAAACCCAGGTTATTAGCAATAGTCAACCATTCTACAGGTTTGTAATCAAAATAAGCACTACCGAAAAACCGATCCACACTATTCTTATTCACATTTTTATTTAAGATCCAATAAGGATTATTGCCATCCCTATCTGTACTTAAGAAGTTTTGTTCTCCCAATGCATTCTCGTAGTTTTCTTCCAGGTCATTGACATCTACCGTAATAGGTATGGTGTAAATAGAACTGGAGAGAATATTTGTGTTATTGGAGCTCTGTGCCGGCCGGCCGCTTGCCCTTGTATTGCTATAATTAAAAGTAAAACGGGAAGAAACCTTATCCGAAAATTTATGTCCCACGTTAGCACCAAGGTTATAGCGGCTTAGTTTTTGATTCAGTACGATCCCGGTCGTATTTAATGCACCAATACTTATCCGATAATCAGACTTTTCATTTCCTCCGGAAAGCCCGACATCATTGATCCAGGTATTCCCGGTCTGAAAGAAATTATCCAGGTTATCCGGATTAGCTTTCAGGGTTACATCACGTCCCAGAAAATCCTTTACCGTAGCGCCTTGCATTTCAGAAATCTTAGGGCCCCATCCATTGGTGTACCTCAGGTTGTACACGCCATAGCGTCCCTGCGCATATTCGGTTTGCAAGTCAGGTTTAATTAATATTTTATCCACCCGGAAAGAAGAATTCACTGATATAGCCAAAGGTGCATTCTGAGCGCCTCTTTTTGTCGTAATGATGATGGCACCGTCCTTAGCCAAAGAACCATATTGAGCAGTGGCTGCAGGTCCTTTCAGAACGGTCATGGTTTCTATGTCATCAGGGTTAATATCTGCCCCCCTGTTTCCATAATCCACCCCGATACCCGTGCTGCTTGCCCCCTGGGAGGCATTGGAGATGGGCACCCCATCCACGACAAACAAAGGCTGACTACTTCCGGATAAAGAGGAAGAGCCCCGGATGACGATCTTAGAAGTTCCGCCTACACCCCCTGATTGGGTGTTGATCCGGACTCCCGCTACCTTACCCGCTAATGAATTCAGGACATTTCCATCTCTTGCATTTTCAAACTGATCTGCTTTTAACTGCTGTGCAGCATAGCCAAGAGATTTTTCAGAACGCTTAATACCCAATGCGGTAACAATGGTTTCGTCCAACAGCCTGTTGGAAGTAGAGAGGTTAACCGCCAGGACATTATCCCCGTCGCCAGCTTCTACCTCGCGGTCGCCATAGCCGATTGCCCTGATCACCAAGGTATTATTCTCATCCGGGACCTCCAGCGAGAAATTACCGTCGAGATCAGTGATCGTCCCCGACTGCGTACCCTTAATAAGAACACTGGCGCCTGGGACTCCTTCGCCGTTTTCATCCAATACCTGCCCCCTTACCGGCCGGCTTTGCGCCATAGCCAACTGCAGTCCTGACCATAAAAGGACTGCAGCCATCAGTAGTAGTTTTTTCATATGGAAATAATTTGTTTACCAAACTTACAAAATACTACTTTAATATTCAAACAAATCTCCAAAAATATTTTACTACTTTTTAACAAGGCAATTTACTGTATGATTATTCATTCATTTTTTAAGCTATGTTATCATTAGATTGTGAATTGCAATTTTAAATAAATTATGATTAATTCAATGAAAGCGGAAATTAAATTTGTTTACAATTAATTAATCGATAAGTTATTATTATGTAACAAAATATGCAATTTCAAGTTCTTACGATCCTTAACATTTATATAAAACAGGAAACTACGAGGCACAAGATTATATACACATTTACTTATGTAAATAGGAAACACTTTCGAAGATTGGATGAAAACCGGGAAAATTGAAATTAAACCCGGCGGGCTGAATACGTAGCGCTATATTCCGGAGGAACTTTGATAATGAAATAACCTGGCGTAATAACCATTAGCATCCAACAGGCCGTCATGGGTACCCTGTTCTAAGATATGTCCATGATCCAATACGATGATCTTATCAAAATTCCATCCTTTTACAATGCGATGGGTGATAATGAGGGCAGTCTTATCCTGCAAATAGGTATCCAGGTGCTGTAATATACGCTGCTCCGTCCGCGTATCCACGGCGGACAGGCTTTCATCAAGGATCAACAGGGAGGGATCCTTTATCAAAGCACGGGCCAGGGCAATCCGCTGTTTCTGCCCCCCTGATAACAGGACGCCCCGCTCGCCGGTGACCGTCTGGTATCCTTGCTGCAGCTCTTCAATATCTTTATCTACCGAAGCCATCTTCGCCGCCTTATGAATAGAAGACGGGTCTGCTCCTATCCTGCCCATAGCAATATTATTGGCTACGGTGTCGGAAAATAAAAACACATCCTGCGGCACATAGCTGAGCTGGCGGCGCAAGCTATACACATCCAAGTCCGGGAGGGGAATATCATCTACCAGGATCACGCCTTCATCAGGCTCATACATCCGCAATAATAAATGAGCTATAGTAGATTTTCCCGAACCCGTTTTACCAATGATCGCTACCCGCTCCCCTGCTGCTGCAGTAAAGGAAAAATTTTCCAAGGCTTTGATACCGGTATGGGGATAGGTGAAGGAGACATTTCTGAACTCTACCTTACCTTTCAGGATGGGGGCCAGCGCATTAGCGGCATTCGTAATAGAAGGCTCCGTACTCAGAAATTCATTGATCCTGCGCTGTGATACCATTGCCCTTTGTATCATATTAGCCGTCCATCCTATAGCAGATATAGGAAAGGTCAGCATATTAATATAAATCACAAATTCAGCAATATTACCAGGCGTAACATTGCCTGCTATAGCCTGCCAGCCCCCAACAAGTACAGTAAGCAACATGCTTAAACCTACAAAAAGGTTCATAGAGGGGAAATAAATAGATTCCGTAAGGGAAAGATTGATCGTGCTCTTCCTGTATTGCCGGGAAATACGGGAAAACAGCTCCTTCGCATGCTGCTCCTGCACAAAAGACTTGATCACCCTGATGCCGGAATAAGATTCCTGAGCCTGGGTGGTCAGGCCTGATAACTGTGACTGGATCCGTTCACTTTTTCTATTGACGATCTTGTTCACATAGAATATAGTAACCGCTAACAGGGGTAATGGGGCTACTACATATAAAGTAAGGGACGGGCTCACCCGCATCATATTCCATAAGCAGAGAAAAATAAGGACGACCAGGTTGATGGCATACATAATGGCCGGACCGGTGTACATCCGCACACGGGATACGTCCTCAGAGATCCGGCTCATCAAATCTCCGGTAGCATGTACTTTAAAAAATGCTGTAGGTAATTTTTGATAATGAGCAAATATTTCATTCTTCTGATCATGCTCTATATGACGGGACATCACAATAATCGTCTGCCGCATAAAAAACATAAAAACACCCCGCAACAAGGCAAAGCCCAGCAACAATAAACCGCTGACCATCACCAGCCGCATCACATAACCATGCAACAGGTTCCCGGCTTCAGAGCCTTCCAGCAAATGATAGTTGCGTACGTTACTATATACCTGGTCCAGTACATTCCGGATAACCACCGGCGACAAAACTGCAAATACATTGGATATGGTAACAAATAAAATTCCTGATAACAGGCGCCATTTATACCTGACAAAATATTTATGAAGTACGGAAAGAGAACGCAAAGGGTGCCGGATAAAAAATGAATACAAAGAACAAAGGTAAGCAACCTTGCCAAAATACGCCCCTGTATTCGTAATTTTGCCTCCACGATCCTATGAGACCTATTTTAAATAACATCTTTCCCTTTTTACTCTTCGCTTGGTCCTGTGCCTCCTGCGGGAAAAAAGAAAAGGAATTGACACCCCTGCAAATCCAGCAAAAAGCAGACAGCATCCTGCAAACTAAAATACCGGGGATCCTGCGTCATGCACAGGAAGACCTGGACAAAAGACTATCCATTGAACTGAAGCCTAAAGTAGATTCCCTGCGCAATGCATCCTGGGCTCCGCCCACATTGCCCCTATTAGAAGATTGGGGTGATAAAGACACTGCGGATACGGCATCGGACAGTTCCACCCGGTAAACCGGCATCTGTCCCATTGCGCTTGTCCGAAATGTGGCCCTTTAAAGGGGAGCTTAATATCCTCTTCCTGCCTTACGTTCCATATAGTTCATAAAAGCAGTATTAGCTACCTTATTCCCTCCCGGGGTGGGATAATTGCCTGTAAAATACCAATCCCCCTTATTATCGGGACAGGCGGCATGCAACCCTTCTACGGACTGGTAAATGATCTCTACATCTGCCTGAACATCATCAGGATGTAGTAATTCTGCTATCTTTAAGCTGATCTCATCCGGTGTAAAAGGGGCATAAATATCTTTAACAAAATTGGTATCCTGTAATTTGCCATGTTCTTTAGCCGTATTGCATTTGAGGTAAGTCTCCGTAAGCACATGGGTCATATCCCGATCGGCCAATAACGCCACTGCAGCCTGAAATGCAATGAAATCTCCCATACGGCTCA
>CAZFKK010000052.1:0-4248 GCA_964519735.1 uncultured Taibaiella sp. | reverse complement strand
AGGGTATCATGACCGGGACGTACAGTGCCATACGTAATATCATAAACATGCTGTACCATTTCATCCCTGCCGGATTCTGCCGTAATGAAAGTCCTTAGTTTTACGTCCTTAATAGCAATCTTTTCAATACGCACCCTGCGGTGTATCAGCTCCCTGATCTCCGCATCCGTCATCGTATGTTTGTTCTTAATGATCCGTTCTGCCTCAATATCTTTAAGATAATCTTCCAGCCCTTTGATCAGGCCATAAAAGGCAATTTCCGCGGTATTGGGGATAAAAGAAACGATTGTATTTTTCAAATCGTTATTCAATGCAGCTAATACTTTGGGTGCCAGGTTCGTACCCAGTCGAATACGTTCCCGGTAAATATCAGCATCGCTTCCGCGGCTAAAATAGATCCGTTCAAAACTACAGGCCATTTTTTCTCCCGGTTCCAGCACCTGCACTTCCCTAACCTGGCCATCCGCTTTCACAATAAGCGCGCATCCCGGCTTTAGTTCCTTAACCTCTTTCTGAGGCACATTAAAGCTGGTCATGATCGCAGGCCGCTCAGAAGCCGCTATGACAATCTCCTCATCCTGGTAATAATAGGCAGGACGGATACCATGTTTATCCCGCATTACGAAGCTATCCCCATTACCGATCAAACCGCCGCATACATAGCCGCCGTCAAATCTTGACATAGCCTTTCTTAATACAGCTTCAATATCCGGGTTTTCAGGAGCTTTTCCCTCCTCTTCACACAGGAAATGATGGACGGTAGTGATCATTGCCCCTAAATCACTGCTGCGCATCGTCTCCCCCGGGTTATCCTGCAGCATCCGGAACAGTTCGTCCGTATTCACCAGGTTAAAATTACCCGCCATTGTCAGGTTCCGTGCCGGGTTAATATCCGATTTCACAAAAGGATGACAGAATTTCACACTGTTTTTTCCTTGTGTACCATAGCGCAGATGTCCCAGCATCACTTCCCCCATAAACCGGAGGTACCCCTTCATCAGGCCCGGATACTGGCGTAAATCCGGGTACATGCGTTCCAGCTCGGTGACCTCATCCTGAACCGAAGCGAAAATTTCTTTTATCGCCCCCGGGCCTGCAATCCGCAACCGGTGCATAAACTGGTAACCCGGTTCCACATTGAGCTTTAAGGTAGCAATCCCCGCGCCATCCTGGCCCCGGTTATGCTGCTTCTCCATCAGGAGGTATAACCTGTTTAAGGCATAAAAGGAGGTTCCGTATTTACGGTGGTAATAAGAGATAGGCTTTAATAAACGAATATAGGCAAGCCCGCACTCGTGGCGAATAGCATCTGACATGAGGCTGCAAAGTTAAGGCTAAAATCAGAATTTAAGCGCCGTCCTTCCCTATAGGGTTATAAATAAAATATTGCCGGGAAATACGACAATATTTTATTTATAACCATACAAGACATCCTGACTTTTATTTAATGTACCCGTGGCAACGGAGGCAGCGGGATATTAATGGAGATTACCGGAGCGCGGTAAACAGGCCTTGGCGGTACTATGTAATAGTGATTTCTATAAACCGGCCGTCCATAATAGTGTTTTTTGTGACGCTGATAAGCCATGGGAGGATGTTGGTGATGTCCCCTCTTGCGGTAGGCGCCCTCATAATGCATTTTTTTGTGTCCTTTAGCCTGCCCTTTATGGTAGCTTCTGTTTTCTTTCTGATGACGCTTACCGTGACCGCCCCTGTCCTGGGCAAAACTGTCCTGAGCTGCAAATAATCCAAGCCATGCAACTAACGCTGCAATAAAAAGGTTCTTTTTCATAAATATCAATTTTTAGATCAACATAAGGATTAATTCCTGTCCTTTTCGTTCGGGATTCCAATGGCCATTTTATCCTTTCCTGGAGAATCAATTGCTACTTTGACGGCAAAGCAGCCCGGGAGTTTAGATAATCAGTAATTTTTATTTACAAATTTCTGTTAACCCTCATGAGGCTACCCGCCCGTTAAATTGTACTTTTGATGATTGATGATGAATTCAGTTATTTACGAAGTACTGAATCTATACTTAAATCTATCGAGCACCATGTTTCGTTTTGAACCTTTGCCTTTATCCGGGGCCTTCCTGGTACAATTACCCGCATTTGAAGATGAACGCGGCAGCTTCATCAAAACCTATCACCAGGATTTGTTTGTGCAGGAAGGGCATGCCTTTACTATGAAAGAAAGTTACTTTTCTTCTTCTCATAAAGGAGTCATCAGGGGCATGCATTTTCAGCTCCCCCCGCACCAGCATAGCAAAATTGTTTTTTGCCCCCGGGGCGCCATCCTGGATGTGATCCTGGATCTACGGAAAGAACAGAAAACCTATGGACAATATTTTAAGGCGGAGTTATCTGCGGCTAACCATCAGGCACTTTATATACCAGAAGGCTTTGCTCACGGATTTAAAGCCCTTGCGGACGATTCTCTGACCTGCTACTTCGTTTCTTCCCAATACCATCAGGAAGCGGATACAGGCATCCGTTACGATAGCTTCGGCATGAATTGGGATGAAGAAAGTCCGGTTGTTTCCCCAAGAGACTTATCTTTTGTGGGATTGTCCGGTTTCGAGAGCCCTTTTTGAACAGATAACCTAACAGCATGCTTTCTATAATCATGAGTAAAAAAGAACAATACCAACTCCTGGCTACATCGACTCCAAGCCTCCCGGTCTTTCTTCAGCCCTGGTGGCTGAACAGTGTATGCCCGGAATGGGAGGTAGCTCTTGCAGCGCAGGAGGGCAGCATACAGGGTATTATGGTTTACCCGGTTGCCCGGAAATGGGGCCTGACCCTACTCCGGAACCCCTTGCTGACGCCTTACACCGGGCCTTTTTTCTTTCCTCCAGAGGGACTTTCCGATTATAAAAGATGGCATTGGGAAGAAACCGTTTTTGAGACGTTATGGAAACAATTGCCTACCTATGACAGTATGGAGTTGTCCTGTACCCCCTCCTTTTCCAACTTCCTGTTGTTCCATCATAAAGGGTGCCGCAACAGCAATAAAATTACCTATCACCTGGACCTGCGCCTTTCAGAAGAACAATTGTTCTCAGGCATTCATACGACCCATCGGAACCTTATAAGACAATCGCTACCCTTACACCAGGTTGAAGAAGGGATCGAATATATCCCGCATTTATTAACCCTCCACCGGCAGACTTTTGAAAGGAAGGGAAAAAAATATCCCTACCCTGCTTCTTTACCGGAGCAGATCATCAAAACATGTTACCGGCAGGACCAGGGGAAATTATGGGCCTGCCGTGATCTTGAGGGCCGGGTTACTGCCACCCTTTTCCTGGTATGGGACCAGGCTACCGCTTACCTGTTACTGACCGCGCTGGATAGTGAAAAGGCCCATGCCGGCGCTATTCGTCAGCTCCTATGGAAAGCCATCTGTTTTTCCAGGGAAAGAGGATGCCTTATTTTCGATTTTGAAGGCAGTATGGATGCGGGGATTGAGCCCTTTTTCAGACGTTTTGGAGGAACACGAAAAACCTATCTTAACTTTGTGCACCACAAGTCCTTCCTTTGGAAAATGAAAAAACAACTTTTGGGTTAATCTAAAGACTATGGCAAAACAAAAATTAAACTCATTGAGTGGCCTGGTATTCTCCACCAACCCGGATCTGATGCGGGAAGAAGAAGCCCTGCCTCAGAAAACTTTACCCCCGGCACAACAAAAATTAAAGGTCAGGCTGGACTCCAGGCACCGCGCGGGAAAAGTGGTCACCCTGGTAGAAGGTTTTTCAGGTAGTGAAGAGGACCTCAGCGACCTCGGTAAACAACTAAAAACAAAATGTGGTGCAGGCGGTAGTGTTAAAGAAGGGCTTATCCTGATCCAGGGGGATTATAAACTTAAGGTGATACAATGGCTGAAGGATTGGGGGTATAAGGTGAGCGGGTAACGGTATCCCCCATCCTCTAAACGTCTTCGCCTGAACTTTTCCAAGTTCAGGCGAAGACGGGAATATAAGAACAGGTTACACTTAAGAAATTTTACAAAATCTCCAATGGCCTTACCACTACCCCCTGGTCGGTTTGCAGCCGCAATAAATAATAACCCGCAGGCAGTTGTCGGATATCTATCTGTTGTACCCGAACCGGCTGCACCGGCAAGTTTTGAATGACCTGCCCCAACACATTGACTATGGCAACGTTCAGGAAGCGGACATCCGTAGGATTGGCAATCGTTATTTGTTCCGAAGCCGGGTTAGGATATACCTTGAGCTCAGGC
>CAZFKK010000051.1:10752-13727 GCA_964519735.1 uncultured Taibaiella sp. | reverse complement strand
GCTGGCACCAGCACCTGGCAGATCCGGTAGAATTAATTGATAATGTTCCCCTAAGGCCGGGATTAAGTTGTCCCAGGTGCTGCTGTCATTAGGGTATCCGTGAATCAGGAGGACAACCGGTGCATTAATCTTTCCTTTTTTATGATAATAAATCATGGGCTTTATTTAAACAATTTAAACAGGTTTTTCGCTTGCAGTAACAGGCAACGGAGCATGCAGATTTTCCCGGTAGAGATCAATATAAACATACATCAGACAAAGGAAAAGCGGAGAAAGTTCGATGAGGGGCATCCGTTGAAAACCAATGACATGGATAATAAGGGCTACGATAAGCAGGCTAATAGCTGCTAATGCATACATTCGGAACCAATATCGTTTTCTGTGGGCCATAAATGCAATGATTACATTGAAAGGAACCGCCCAAAGTATGTTATAATTATTGTGGCAGGCTTGATGTTCTGTTCCTAACCACATAAACAGCATAAAAATACCCAGGACACCGGTTATAAAAAGCAGGAGGAAACGAATAATGGGCTTAATATAATGAAAGGGGCGGGTAAGGAAGGAAAGGACGGTAAGTATCAGTAAACCGATCATCATCCATAGAGGGCCGTTTAACCTTATGGCAGTCTTTATATTGTCTCCTTTTAAGATATTTATTTCTTCTTTTACCACATGTTGTCCCTTGTGCTGGGCATGTACCAGGCCCTGGTACAGGAAGTCAGGCAGGAACATACTAGCCTCATCTGTCATCAGGCTATCTACATGACTGCCTAGTAAAAGATTCATGCCGAAGCGTACCCAATGTTTTTGGGACATGTATTGGTTGATGATATTGCGGAAGCTGATTTTTTTCTCCTCGAAAATGCTTCCAAAATAAAAGGAATTACCCAAAATATCCGGGAATATATCCCTGACCCTGGTGGCACAATTGTCAAACAGGAAATCATATTTGTAATCCCGGTTCGCCGGGAGCAGGTTATTTTCCAAAAAATGGATCATATCCTGTTGCTCCTCCATAGATAAATCAAGTATTTGTTCTTTAATACTCCTTTTTTCAATCTGATAGGTATAGATAAAATCATTAAAGGAGCTTTTGTCCAGGTAATACAACAGCTTTCCAAGGATGAATTTACTATAAAAATCAGGATCACTAAAGTTGAATGTGCCGTAATTATATACTTCATCAAGCCTCCTGGAACTATCAATAATACGAATTCCTGTATGTCCGAAGGAAGCATACAATTCATTTCCGGGGGAGCAGGTAAGGATACTGATCCGAATGGATTTATTGCTCGTTAGCGTGTCTTGACCGGCTGAGGATAGCGATAATTGGGCAAAAGATGTATATATATGAGCAATGATCAGGATAATCAGGATGGAAAGTGAGCGCATGAAAACAGAGGGGATTGAATTTCGTTGGCAAAACTAAAAAAGATATGCAGAAATTAATGTATTAAGGCCGATAGTTTTTCCAGGTAAAACCGATCTGTTTCATCAAATGTATTTTTTGTTATACTATCTATATCCAGCACTCCCCATACCGCTCCTTCTTTTATTAAGGGGACAACGATTTCAGAATTAGATAAACTGCTGCATGCTATGTGGCCCGGGAAAAGCTTTACATCCGGGACGATCACGGTTGTACCCAACTCCCAGCAATGGCCACAAACACCTTGCCCTTTGGCTATACGGGTACAAGCTACTGGTCCCTGAAAAGGCCCCAGGACTAATTTGTCTGATTTTACCAGGTAAAAACCAATCCACAGCCAGTTAAACTGTTGTTTCAGCGCTGCGGCAATATTGCCCATATTGGCAATCAGGTCTGTTTCATGCTGTAGAAAAGCGGCTATCTGTGCCAGGATAGATTCATATTGAAGGGACTTTTCTCCTTCTATGGTGATAATTTCTTCTGCCATTATTGATTCCGTTTATAGTCAGATTCACTTGTTTTCTGATGAACCGGATACAAAATTGCTTTAAAAAGCTGAATAAGTGGTAAATTTGCTGCCAAAATTGTCCCCGCGATGCCCGGCAAACCTTCTGTAATCCCCAGTATCTTTAAATGTAAATGCCCTAATTGCCGTAGAGGCGATATGTTTCTGAATAAAAGCATCTTTCCTATGAAAGATATGCTGAAGATGCCGGAACGTTGCCCTGAGTGCGGTCAAAAGATGGAATTGGAGGTTGGTTTTTATTATGGAACGGGTTATGTAAGTTATGGACTTTCTGTAGCTATCGCTGTTTTTAACATTGTCTGGTATTCGGTATTGGTGGGTTTCTCCTGGCAGGATAATAGTGTCTGGTGGTACTTAGGTATTACCATAGTGATGCTTCTGTTGCTACAGCCTTTGCTTATGCGTATATCCCGTGTTATATATCTGTATATGTTTGTGAAGTATGGGAGTACGCCTAAAATGTCGGATTCATCCGGATCTCCTTTTTTGTGATCAACTGCTTTATCAGCCACTTAGATGGTAAGGTATTATTAAACTTTGACTTACGATTCTGTATATTTGCCGGCAATAAACATAGTATATTATGCAATTGTCGTTAGTCGAAAAATACGCCTTGGTTGGAGGGAGCTCGCAAGGAATAGGGTTGGCCATAGCTCAGGAACTGGCCCTTTTAGGGGCCTCCTGTGTCCTCATTGCCCGCAATGAAACTTCTTTGAAGAGGGCTTTATTAACTTTGGATACTACACAGCAACAAGTGCATCGTTACCTGGTAGCCGATTACAGTCAATATCAGGAAGTAGAAGCCGTGGTTTCCCGTTTTGTGCAGCAGCAACACATTCATATTCTTGTTAATAATACAGGTGGCCCAGCCGGCGGTCCGGTTACAGAAGCTACGCCGGAGGCTTTTCTACAGGCTTTCCAGCAGCATCTTATTTGCAACCAGTTGTTGACACAGCTTGTCCTTCCCGGTATGAAGAAGGATCATTATGGTCGTATCATTAACATTATTTCCACTTC
>CAZFKK010000051.1:8129-10742 GCA_964519735.1 uncultured Taibaiella sp. | reverse complement strand
AAAATTCCGCTTAGAGGTTTGGGGGTAAGCAATACCATCCGTGGTGCCGTTGCATCCTGGGCTAAGACGTTAGCCAATGAAGTAGGTCATCTGGGGGTTACAGTTAATAATATTCTGCCAGGAGCAACAGCAACAGCAAGATTGGAGAGTATTGTAGATCACAAAGCCAGCAAAACAAATCATTCCAAAGAGGAAATAGCACAGGAGATGATAGACGAAATTCCGATGAAACGATTTGCAAAACCGGAAGAGATTGCCGCCGCTGCCGCATTCCTGGCTTCACCAGCCGCAGCCTATATTACGGGCGTAAGTATCCCGGTTGATGGGGGACGGACGGGAAGTTTATAACTTTATTATCCAGCTTCTTATTAAAAATATGTACGGCATTATTGGTTATCCGCTTTCTCATAGTTTTTCTCCGGCTTACTTTTCCCAAAAATTCCGGGCACAGGGTATTCCGGAAACTTATAAAGCATTTCCATTGACCTCTATTGACGCCTTTCCCGGTTTATTAAGGGCTTATCCCGGACTTAAAGGGCTCAATGTGACACTGCCTTATAAAGAAACGATTATCCCTTTCCTGGACGAAATGGATGCTACCGCCCGGTCTGTAGGCGCGGTGAACTGTATTAAAATTTCAAAAGGAAGAAAAATCGGTTTTAATACAGATGTTGCCGGTTTTAAAGCTACTTTGGCTCCTTTGCTGGCTACCTATCATAATGCTGCTTTAATCCTGGGGACAGGTGGTGCCGCTAAAGCTGTAGCTGAAGCACTAAGGCAATTATCCCTGCCCTACCTTTTTGTTTCCCGCAATAAAAAGGACAATGAATTGGGATATGAGGATCTTAATGAACTGGTGTTGGATACCCATAAGATTATTGTTAATACAACACCATTGGGGATGGCGCCCCATGAAGAAGCCTGGCCTCCGATTCCTTATGAAAGTTTAGGTAGCCAGCATCTATTATATGATCTTATTTACAATCCTTCAAGGACTTTATTTTTAAAAAAAGGAGGCCTGCAAAATGCATTGCTCAAAAACGGATATGATATGTTACTGGCTCAGGCAGAAGCTTCCTGGGCGGTCTGGCAAGGACAGGAATGAAGTGGCACAGGTCCGTGAAAAGGCTTCAATTCATCAGGTGTTATATGGAAATTAATAAAATTATTAGAGGAAATCTTACGACACTTATTTTGCAATTATTATCCAATAATGGACGCATGTACGGATATGAAATGGTTAAAGCTGTTTGGGAAGGGAGCCGGGAGCGCATGAAGATTACAGAAGCTGCTTTATATCCTGCCTTGCATAAATTAGAGGCAGCGGGTCTTATTGTTGTTGCGCCGGAATGGGTCAACGGCCGTATGCGCAAATACTACTGGCTGAGCCGGAAAGGAAAGAAAGAGGCTGCTTTACAGAGGGAGGGGGTAAAAGAGTCGATAGTTATATTGCAAAAATTATTTAAATACCAAATTAAGAAGAACGATTAAGGCTGTACGGCTCCTTTTATTTTTTAAAAGGACCTCTGCCTTCAATTTCTTATTTTTGCCTCCATTTACAGAAATTTATTAGTGAATAAATGACCGAACAGGAACACTCACTGGAGGGAAGTCAGGCGACTTCACTGAATAAGATGTATGAAAACTGGTTTTTAGAATATGCCAGCTATGTAATATTGGAACGTGCTGTACCTGCGATAGAGGACGGGTTAAAACCTGTGCAGCGCCGTATCATGCATGCCATGAAGGAAATGGATGATGGCCGTTATAATAAAGTAGCCAATATTATTGGTCAAACCATGCAGTACCATCCTCACGGGGATGCTTCTATTGGAGATGCCATCACCAATATTGGCCAAAAAGACCTTATGATTGATACCCAGGGTAACTGGGGAGATGTGCGAACCGGAGATAGTGCAGCGGCGGCGCGTTATATTGAAGCAAGATTATCCAAATTTGCGCTTGAGGTCGCCTTTAATGGTAAAACAACAGATTGGCAACTCAGTTATGATGGCCGTAAGAATGAGCCGGTGACCTTACCGATGAAATTCCCGTTATTATTGGTGCAGGGTGCAGAGGGTATTGCAGTAGGGCTTTCTACCAAAATATTACCCCACAATTTTTGCGAGATCCTGGATGCCGCAATTAAATGTCTGAAAGGAAGGAAATTTGAATTGTACCCTGATTTTCTTACGGGAGGGATGATTGATGTCAGTAATTATAATGATGGAGCCCGTGGTGGTAAGATTCGTATACGTGTGCCTATCGAAGAGGTGGATAAGAAGACGCTGATTATTAAATCTGTTCCTTATGGGGTAACCACCCAGCAGTTAATAGACAGTATCATTAAGGCTAATGATACCGGGAAAATTAAAATTAAAAGTGTTACGGATAATACTGCCAAGGATGTAGAGCTGGCAGTACAATTGGCTCCGGGTGTATCTTCTGATCAGACTATCGACGCACTTTATGCCTTTACAGACTGTGAAATCTCTGTTTCACCTAATGCTTGTATTATTGTTGGAGATAAACCTCATTTTCTTGGCGCTACAGATTTATTGAAGCATTCTGTAGAACATACCAAGGGTTTGTTGAAGCGCGAGTTGGAACTCA
>CAZFKK010000051.1:4239-8119 GCA_964519735.1 uncultured Taibaiella sp. | reverse complement strand
GTTGCTTGAACTGGAGGACGATTGGCATTATTCGTCATTGGAAAAGATATTTATTGAAAAACGGATTTACCGGGATATTGAAGAAGAAACTACCTGGGAAGGGGTATTGACTGCAATTGACAAAGGGTTGACACCCTATAAGAAACTATTCAGAAGGGCCATTGTTCCCGAAGATATTACCAGGCTTACAGAAATTAAGATCAAGCGCATTTCAAAATTTGATTCTTTTAAAGCCGATGAACATATTAAAGCGACTGAAGACCATATTGAACAAACTAAACATCATATTGAACATCTGATTGATTATGCAATCGCTTATTATGAAGGGTTGCTCAAAAAATACGGTAAAGATAAAGAGCGCAAAACAGAAATAAAGATATTTGACACCATCCAGGCTACTAAGGTAGCAATTGCCAATGCGAAGTTGTATGTGAACCGTAAAGAAGGATTTATCGGAACCGGATTGAAAAAAGACGAATTCGTTTGTGACTGTTCTGATATTGATAATATTATTGTCTTCCGTAAAGACGGAACAATGATTGTAACTAAAGTTTCGGAAAAGACCTTCGTGGGCAAAGACATTATACACCTGGAAGTATTTAATAAAAATGATGAACGCACGACCTATAATATGATGTATATGGATGGCAGTAGTGGTGTGGTCTATGCCAAGCGTTTTAATGTTACCGGAATTACGCGGGATAAAGAGTATAACCTGACTAAAGGTAATAAGGGTAGTAAAGTAATGTATTTTACGGCTAATCCTAATGGTGAAGCAGAAGTAGTATCCATTACCTTGTCTCCCGGAAGTAATGCACGCAATAAAGTATTTGATTTTTATTTTGAGGAGCTGGTCATTAAAGGCCGGGGATCCCAGGGTAACCAGGTGACCAAGTATCCCGTCCGGCAAATCAGGTTTAAAGAGCAGGGCCGGAGTACCCTGTCGGCACCTAAAATCTGGTATGATGCCCAGGTAGGCCGTTTAAATACCGATAGCTATGGTAAATTATTGGGAAGTTTTAATCAGGAAGATAAAATTATCGCTTTTTATAAGGATGGTCATTATGAATTGACGGACTTTGATCTCAGTAATCGTTATGAGGCCGAACAGGTCATGCACATAGAGCAGTTTGATGTCGGCCGTATTATTACCGCTGTATATTATGATGCGGATAAGACGCAGTATAATGTAAAAAGATTTCATATCGAGACACAGACTTTAAAAAGCAAATTTTTGTTTATTAAAGAAGGTGCTAAAAATAAGTTAATATTGATTACGACTGATCAGCATCCTATTGCTCATCTGAAAACAGGCAAGAAGAAATCAGAAGCTATAGAAGAGGTGGTTGATCTTACTGAAAAGGTTAATGTTAGTGGATGGAAAGCGGTGGGAAATAAACTATGCGGCAAGGATTTACTGGAAATTGTCCTGGAAGAAAAGGAAGAACGCAGCCGGGAGCCAGAAGAGATAGTGGATGTTGCGTTAGGAAAAGGGAATGTCAATGATGATGTGCCTACACTTTTTTAAAGTAAAGAACAGGCACAAAAAATTGCTGAATAAGCCAAAGGTTTATTAACTTCACACATCACAACCATACATTGCCCGGCTATCAGCAATACGTAATGATTTTATTTAGCGATAAATATAGTAATGAAGAAAATTGAGTTGGAAATAGTTGCCTTATCGAGTAGTGTAACACAAACCCAGTCCTATGCAGTGGTATTGGGTGAGGTCAATGGACTGCGTCGCCTGCCTATTGTGATCGGTGCTTTTGAAGCACAAGCGATTGTTGTCGCCCTGGAACGAATTAAGCCCAGCAGGCCATTGACCCATGATCTTTTTTATAATTTCATGGTGTCCTTCAATATTGAATTAAAGGAAGTGCTCATCTACAAATTGGAGGAAGGCATTTTTTTTGCAAAATTGATCTGCAGATCTTCAGGTAATGAAACGATTGAAATTGATTCCAGAACATCAGATGCATTAGCCCTGGCTGTTCGCATTGGTTGCGCAATATATACTTATGAAAATATCCTGGAAGCAGCAGGTCTGTTTATGGATCAGCCGAATGCCAATATATCTGTCGAAGTAAGTAAAGAAACTGCTACTTCCGATCATAATGCAGACCCGGGGGCTACAGACTTGAGAAGCCTTTCCCTGGAAGAATTAAATAAATTGCTACATCAGGTATTGGAGAATGAGGACTATATGCAGGCGATCGCCATAAGAGATGAAATCAAGAACCGGCAGGCCGGAAAATAATTCTATCAAAAAATAGTTGGTGAAAAGCCTGGATGTTCAGTCTGAACATCCAGGCTTTTTTATAAAGATCAGATGGCTCTTTTATTATCCTATACCTATAAGTTTCAATATCCAATAAAAGATGGCTGCCATTAAGGCGCTGATGGGTATTGTGATAATCCATGCCCAGAGTAGGTTAATAGTAACCCCCCATCTTACAGCAGAAAGCCTCTTAGTAGCTCCTACACCAATAATGGAACCCGTAATGGTATGGGTAGTACTTACGGGAATTTTCAGCATTTCTGTAAGGAATAAGGTTAGTGCTCCTGCTGTTTCTGCAGCAACACCTTCAAAAGGAGTAACCTTGGTAATGCGTGATCCCATCGTTTTAATTATTTTCCATCCACCACTCATCGTGCCTAGTGCAATCACCGTATAACAGGATAAGGGAACCCAGTTAGGCATCTGTTCAAAATCAGTAATCTGACCTCCAGCAATCAAGGCGACAGTAATGATACCCATGACTTTCTGAGAATCATTTCCACCATGTCCAATGCTGAATGCAGCAGAAGAGACAAGTTGCATTCGTTTAAACCAGCGCTCACTCTGACTATAATTCAGCTGGCTTAAGAAAAGAGAAAATAAGGCCATGGTTCCCAGGATAAAAGCAATTAAAAGCCATTTTACGTTCTCTCCATAAGCGAGAATACTCAGCGTCCGGGATGCAAATCTAGGTTGATAAGTGGTGCTTATCTCCTGTAATTCATTGTTACGTAATACTGTAAAAGATATAGCTTCATCTTTCAGATGAAGATTGAATATTTTATTCAGGGTCCGGGGATCATCGATGTTAATCTGGTCAATAGACAGGAGATGGTCTCCGTTTTTTAATCCCATTACCTGAGCTGGCGTTTTATTGACGATCTCTTTAATAAGTACTCCTTCTTTCCCTTTTACAAATTCACTTTGTTTGATCCCGAGAATCTGGGAACTATTGGTGATCATGGATTTATTGGCGATAAAAATTACCCCTGCCAGTACCGAGAGAGAAAGTATTTTGATAAGAACCCCTTTTCGGAAAGAGTTAAGAAACCATACCGAAATAATGAAAGCCATGATTAAGCCGATAAGTGGTGCCAGGAATATGAAGCTGGCAATTTTAGCTATTGTTCCCATTTCGATGGCTACAAATCCTGCATGGGCAATGGCTGCTCCGGCAAAACCTCCGATTAAAGTATGGGAAGAGCTGGAGGGAATACCAAACCACCAGGTAATAAGGTTCCAGGCAATGGCGGCAATAAGCCCTGCGCAAATAACAGGGAGGGTTATAAAAGGTACTCCGGCTGCATCCTGGCCATCTTTGACCGTTTTGGCAATGGTGTTGGCCACTCCATGATCTTTGAAAATAAAAAAGGCCGCAAAGTTAAACAATGCAGCCCAGAGTACAGCCTGAAAAGGGGTAAGTACTTTGGTTGAAACTACTGTGGCAATAGAGTTGGCCGCATCGTGGAAGCCATTAATATAATCAAATATTAATGCCAGTATAATGATGATAATAAGAAAGGTCATAATGAAATGAATAGGTGCTTCTGGAGGTAGCCTGGAATTGCCCGCAAATTTATGCGTATTTAATAATAA
>CAZFKK010000051.1:0-4229 GCA_964519735.1 uncultured Taibaiella sp. | reverse complement strand
TGCGCACAATACATGAAGCCGCCGGCGGGGATATTATGCGTATTTAATAATAATGGATTCAATTACATTGGCAGCGTCCTCGCATTTATCAGTGATGATTTCCATATCCTGATAAATATCTTTCAATTTGACCAGCTCAATAGCGTTGGAATTGGTAGAGAATAAATTAATAATAGCGCTTTCCAGTAAATCATCAGCCTGATTCTCATAACTGTTAATCAGTACGCAGGATTCTGTAATGGCCCGGAGATTCTTCATATTCCGGAGTTCGTGTAATGCTCTGTCTAAGGCAACTATAGCATTATTGATGATCACGACCATTTCTTTCATGTAGTGGTCGATTTCGATTATATTATAATTGACCATCTTTTTGGAAGAAGCAAATATAAAATCTGCTACATCATCCAGGGCAGTAGCCAGGTAGTGAATATCCTCCCGGTCAAATGGTGTGATGAAGTTTTGACCCAATTCTACGAAGATTTTGTGAGTCAGATCATCATTTTTATGTTCTCCATCTTCGGATGCCCGCAACATTTTATTCCGTATTCCCGGGTCGGCCTCTTCTAATGCTTTTCGAAAAGAATTACCCATTTCCAGAAGGTTGGCACCTACTTGTTCAAACAAGCTGTAAAAGACCTTGTCTTTAGGCAGAAATAATTTAACAATGGAGTTCAAGCTCATGAAAAGCGAAGTGAATTTAGTTGAAAATTAGCGCAAAAGTACCAATCCGTCCTTTAAATCTCCTTCAACGATCAATTCTTAATAATTTGATAACCTTGGAAGTGGCGGTTGCAGCTACGTAACAATTTCGTAATGCAATGGTCACACTTGGGTAATATTAAGCTAACAAAACGGTAACATGAACCCAGGACCTTTGCAGAAATTTCATTCTTACAAATATGCGTAAATTTTTAGGAACCTTGGGGGGATTATTGATGCTGATTCAGGCTTTTGCGGGCGGCAAGCTGACGGGTGTAGTTAAAGATGGCAATAATGGAGAGGTACTGATTGGTGTTTCCGTATCCTTAAAAAAACAGGTTGATTCATCAACACTTTCCGGGACGTTAACTGACATAGACGGTAATTTTTCTTTTGAAGCGCCTGCCGGAAACTATGAGTTGGAAATTCAATATGTGGGCTATCAAACAAAGAGTATTACTGAAATTACCCTGGTAGACGGGAAGGCAACAGTTGTGCCTGTTTCTATGACCGAACGGAGCAGCCAGGAGCTTGAAGAGGTAGTCATTAGTGCCAGTATGAAGAAAGAGTCTGTTTCAGCTTTATATACTATCCAAAAAAATGCAATTGCTGTCTCCAGTGGCATTTCAGCGGACCTGATCCGCAGATCACCGGATCGAAGCACCGGGGAGGTTTTAAAGCGGGTGAGTGGTGCAAGTGTGCAGGATAATAAATTTGTAGTAGTAAGAGGGTTGAGTGACCGGTATAATACCGCGATGATCAATAACACATTAATGCCTACTACAGAGCCTAACAGAAAAGCCTTCTCCTTTGATATTATTCCTGCCAACTTAATAGATAACCTGGTGATCAATAAAACGGCGACCCCGGAGTTACCCGGTGATTTTGCAGGTGGGGTCATCCAGGTATATACCAAAGATATTCCTGATGCAAATTTTCTGAACCTGAATATAAGCCTGGGTTACAATACCCAATCTACATTCAGGGATTTTATTTCCAACGGACATAGTGGTATCAATAATCTGGGCTTTGATAAGGACGAGCGGAAGCTTTCCGCCTCCTTTGGTAAGGATTATACGGATTATAAACAACTATCTCAGACAGAACAGATTGCCGCCGCCAGGGAGCTCACCAACCAGTTTAAAGAGCAGAAAGTAAAGGCATTGCCTACACAATCTTACCAGCTAAATTGGGGTAATACGCGTTTTCTGAATAACGGGGCTAAATTAGGCAGTATTGTTGCTTTAAATTATAGAAGATCCGAAAGCATTAACCAGACTCAAAGAAGACGCCTGATCTCAGATTACACCTGGACCTATGATTACCCCGTAGAAGACCGTTATTCATTTGCAGTCAATACAGGGGTTATGGCTAATTTTTCTTACGTGAAGGGGAAGAGCAAAATCGGGTTTAAGAACATTTATAACCAACTGTATGACGATGTTTACTACAAACGCCATGGCTATAATATGAGTAATTTGCAAGAACAGGAGATCAACTCATCTGTGCCCATGCAGAAAGGGATGCTGAATTCACAACTTGAAGGAGAGCACGCTTTTGGGGCCAGTAATTCTAAAATTTACTGGAATCTTAATTACTCTCAGCTAGATGCACGTCAAAATGATTTGCGTACCACGTTCTACAGCAGGCCTTTTACCCCGGATGCCCAAGGCAGACCCCGGGAAGGGACACAATCCTATTATGAAATTGTGGATCGGAACAGTAGGAGGTTTTTTAGTAACATGATGGACCGCAACTATGGTGCCAACCTGACCTTCTCTACTTCCTTTTCTCTTTTCCAGCAGAAACAAACTTTTAAAGCAGGCTATTACGGATTAAGCCGGAACCGGGATTTTAAGTCACGGATCTTCAATTATCAGGCTGCAAATATTACCGATTTTAATTACGATTTAGGCAAACTTCCTGTAGGAGAGATATTTGAACCCGGTAACATGGGGAAGAATGGCTTTGTATTGAATGAATTTACAAATCCTACAGATGCCTATAAGGTTTCGGGCTTATTAAATACCGGTTTCCTGATGTTGGATAATAGACTTACGGAAAAGATAAGACTGATATGGGGTGCCAGGCTTGAAAATTATGACCAGCTATTGCACATCAAAACTCCTTCAGCAGTAGAAGAAACTTCACAGCAGAACTATCTGGATGTCTTGCCCTCATTAAATCTGTCTTATAGTGTAACTGATAAAGCTAACCTGAGGATAGCAGGTGCTCAAACAGTAAGTCGCCCGGAATTTTGGGAGATCGTTCCTTTTTCGTTCTATGATTTTGACAATAATTGGGTCATTAGAGGGGAACCCAATTTAAAAAGAGGGAAGATCACTAATCTTGACTTGCGGTATGAATGGTATCCTCAGGCTGGAGAAACCGTATCTTTTTCATTGTTCTACAAGTACTTTAATAATCCTATTGAGTCATATCTGGAGCCTATTTCCGGTGATGCAGATTATATAAGTTATACCAATTCTAAGTCGGCCCGTTCTGTAGGAGCCGAGCTGGAAGTAAGGAAGTCTTTAGACTTTATCAGTAGTACAGGTTTCTGGGCCCATACCGTGTTGTCTGGAAATGTAGCTTATATCCATTCCAAAGTTGATCTGGATGGTTTCGGCGGGACCAGTAACCGCCCAATGATGGGACAGTCTCCTTACCTGGTTAATTTATCAGCCCAATATACGGCCCCTCGTTTAGGATTTACCTCTACGATCTTGTTCAACAGGGTAGGGCAGCGTATTGCTTATGTCGGAAATGCCAATCGCCCCAATATTTATGAGAATGGCAGAAGCGTATTGGATTTTCAATTGTCTAAATCAATATGGAAACAGCAGGGAGAGTTGAAGTTGACCGTGAGCGATTTGTTGAACAGGCCTTATGTTTATTACCAGGATATGAATGGCGATAATAAGGCTTATCAGGCCAATGACGGAAGCCTGACCGCTACATCAGGGGATAGTATATTTCGTAGCTATCGCTCAGGAACCGGTCTTACCCTAAGTTTTACCTACAATATCAGGTAGCCGTAATGTTTTGATAATAATGCCGTAAACTATTGGTAATATAGGGGTTTTAATTTTGTTAAAAATTTAGAAAACTGAAAACAATGAAAAAAGTATTGTATGTAGCACTGGCCGGATTGATGGCATTTGGTGCGGTTTCCTGTAATCCTAAAGATAAAACAGATGATGGTACTCCCAAACCTGAGGAGGAAAATGTACTGACCGGCGAAATCACCGGTGAGAAATCTCTGACCAAGGGGACCTGGACATTGAAAGGTTATGTTTATGTAAGAGCAGGTGGAAAATTAACTATTCCTGCAGGTACCTTAATCAAGAGCGACATTATTGAAAAAGGAGCTTTGATTGTAGAGTCAGATGCGCAGATTTTTGCAGAAGGTACTGCCAGCGAACCCATTGTATTTACTTCAGGATTGCCTAAAGGACAACGTCGTCCGGGTGACTGGGGGGGAATAATTATTCTGGGTAATGCGACCACCAATCGTGGTGTAAATCCGC
>CAZFKK010000050.1:11093-13729 GCA_964519735.1 uncultured Taibaiella sp. | reverse complement strand
AAAACCTGTCAGTTGAGGCAGGTATGCGAAGAAATGTGGACAAAAGCCCTTTCTTTCGAGGGTCAGGGCTTTTGTTTTATTTTTCTTGCTGCGCTCTTCCTCCCCTTGGGCCCATAGGAAGAAAGAGCTGTCCCGGAGGAGGATGCCTGCAGCGCAGTACACCTTGGGCTGCCATCCGGCTTTGGTCAGTACTTTGTTTTCTTTCCATTGTTCACCTTATTTTTCCAGGAATAAATCCCGGTATAAAGGTCGACAACAAATACATTCGGTGGGCGTGAAAAATCGCAGGAATTAAAATTTATTCGGGCTATATCGGGCATAGCTCACGATTTTTCAAGTGCCGGAGTTACTTTTGATCCGGCGAAGAAGTCAAGGTGTCACTATCGGGATTGAGAGGGGGCTCATCACTGTCGGGTTCTTTCTTTTGTTCCCCGGCCTCTTCCTTTGCTAAAAGGCCTTCGGTCTGAAACTCAAGATACGTTTGGGTAGTTTTGGATTTCCAGGCATAGAGCAGTTTATCCCGGGTTCCGAAACCGTTGTTCTCGGCCAATTGCGCAACGATGATCGGCTCCCCTTCAAGTAAATCCTTTTTAACGTTATCGAGGCGGACAGTGGTGATGAGCTCACCAACGGTCATGCCTGTTTCTGCTTTGCATACCACTTCCATTGTGGATTCACAATTAAAATACCGGGCAGCTAAGGGAGCGATGCGTAAGTCGTTTTTATAATTTAGCTTTATGTCTTCGTATAATGCGGTAAACGCGCGTTTCTGGTCTAATTCACGTGCTTTGGAACGTTTGGCCTCCCTGGTGTCTTCCGGATACCGATTCAGGAGTTCAAAAAATATAGATTTATAGTAGCTATTGTGGTCTAATATTCTCTGGTGGCGGGCACGGACTATCTGTTGCATGAGCATTTGCCGGGTAGCCTCACTGAACCAGGCCATATCCAGGTGCACACTACCCTCCTCTTTATCCAGCAGGGGAAGCAGGTGCCGGAGCGAAGGATGCTTAGCGATCAGTTCTTCCAAAACCGACCTTTTAAAGCTGATAAATATAGAAAGCGTGTAGATGGAATGCAGGGTAAAGGCATGGGGCTCGTTAGGAACAAGCCCGTAAATACTATAATGTGTGTCATCGAGATCGATATTCTTAAAAGGAGGTAGCTCGCCTGACACTTTACCTTGGACCAGGTAATGTAATCCTAAGTAGTCCTTGGAAGCCAGGTAATGCGCCATAACCGGGCCTTTATTCCGGAATTCATTGATCCAGATACAGATCTCTGATTGCGCGCAGACCTCAATTTTTTGGGACAGATGATGGATATCCTTACCGGAACCAAACAGTGCTTGCGCACCAGGCAGTAAATTTCCCTTCCAGTGAGGAGGAATATCGGTGGTATAGGGGCCGACCCCTTCGGGTATCATTTTCATAATGGAAGCTTTTGGCTGCAACTATTCAGGTGAAATCTCCTTTTTTAATCTACATTCACAAGCCCGAAGACCAGGGCTTTTTTGACAAGGCTGGCTGTATTGTTGACATCCAGCTTCAGCATAATACTGGTCCGGTAATTGACTACGGTTCTTTGTCCGAGAAAGGTCTTTTCCGCAATTTGGGTCATGGTCAATCCATCTACGATCAATTGCAATACTTCTCTTTCCCTGGGGGTCAGACTGGTTCTGGAGAAGACGGAGTTACGCTCTTTGACGCTCAGTTCCCGCATCTTTTCCCGGAGGCCATCTTCTAAAAAAGTACCTCCGTTATACACCTCTTCGATGGCCCGGATCAGGGTCTCTTTGGGTGCTGTTTTGAGCAAATACCCTTGTACGCCTCTTTTAAACATATTGTTGGCATAGAGGGCGCTGTCAAAATTGGTCAGGATCAGGATTTTGATGTCCGGCCATTTTTTAGGGATGAGTAGGGCCAGTTCGTCACCGGTTTTGTCCGGCATCTGGATGTCCAGCAGCAGCACATCGGGTTGTGCTGCTACAAGCCCCTCCAGGAGTTGGTTGCCGTTTATATAAAAGCCGATAAGCCGGATATGCGGATAGCGGGGCAAGATGCTCTGTAACCCATCAATGATCATAGGATGGTCATCTGCTATAGCAATTCGGATTTCCTGCATAAGTGATATAAATTAAGTGTTTTGTGATAACTGAACCAACTCTTCGTAATTGAACTCTATATGTACGGTGCTTCCCTGGCCGCCCTTGCCGGAGTACAGGGAGAAATAACCCCGAAGGGCCTCAATTCTTAGCCGGATATTGCTGAGTCCGGTACCCTTATGCTGCATTTGTTCTTCTCCGTTAAAGCCTTTGCCATCATCTTCTACCAAAATACTCAATATATTTTCATGCAGCATGAGTTGTACCACAGCTTGCTGCGCCTCCGCATGTTTGACTACATTTTGCAGGAGTTCCTGAACGATCCGGTAGAGAAACAGTTCTGTGGCTTTATTCAATTCACGAATATCGGCATAATATTGAAGCGTAGCTTGAAATCGTTCGCCTTCTCCCATATTCTGGCAATAGAGCAACAGGGCTTCTTTCAGGGTATGATTGGCCAGTACTTCCGGCATCAGGTTATGCGCTGTTTTTCGTATTTCGTCGGCGGTATCCGAAAGGACATTGGTAAAGC
>CAZFKK010000050.1:3633-11083 GCA_964519735.1 uncultured Taibaiella sp. | reverse complement strand
TAAAGCTATCTACTTTAGGGTCCTCCAGAAGGGTAGGGTGCTCCTCCCGGATGATGCTCAGCCTGATCTTGAGAGAAGCCAGCATACCGCCAATGCCGTCATGCAGCTCCTGTGCAATCCGGGTACGCTCCTGCTCCTCGCCCTTCATGATGGCTTTCAACTGGTTGATCTCGTATTCCCTTTCCATATTACGCAGTATTTCGGCCTGGTAGCGTTGTTTATTTTTATAATTCCGGTAAAGAAAATACAATAGGGTAGCGCCTGCGGCGAACAAAAGGGTACTGGCGGCAATAGCCAGTAGCTGGATGTTTTTCTGTTTGATAGAGGTTTGTTGCCTGCTCATAGCCAGTTTCTGACGGGTTATTTCCTGATCCTTAGCAGCAGTACGATATTGGACCTCAAGCTGGTCCACTGCTTTATTTCTTTCCACTCTGTTGAGGCTGTCGTTTAATTCCGCATAGGCTACCTCATAGTTATAGGCGTCTTTATAAGCATCTATTTTGTGATGCACCATAGCCAGGTGTTTGTAAAGCTGCGCCAGGGGCATGTTCCGGTGGCCGGTTTGATGAATAATTTCCAAGGCTTGCAGGCCATACCGTCTGGCCTGCTCAAAATCTTCGGTTTCACTATAAGCTGCACTTAAACACCAGGTATTATGGAACGAAGAATAGGGGTTGTCCGGATCATACAATTGAGCGGCAGCATTAAGGTAGATAAAAGTGCTGTCTGTTTTTTTATGATCCAGGTAGTACATTCCTAATTGGGATAGTGCTCTTCCCTGTAAGGACCTATTCTGTAATACGGTGCTGATTTGTAAGGCTTTTGTTGCATAGTCATAAACTTTCTTTTGGCTATCGGGATCATTCCCGCGGCTATATAAAGAGGATAGTGTGCTGTATATCACAGGCAGCAGATCGTTATTGTGTATTTTCAAGGAAAAATTTTCCGCTTGCCGGATATAGCTTAGCGCATTGTCCATTTTCCGATTGCCAAAATAGGCATAGGCCACAACGGTATAGATCCTGATGAGCAATAGGGTATCCTTTGCCTTTTCCGTCCGGCTCATGGCTTGTTGCAGGTAATAGATTGCCGTATCAAACTGTGCATTTTGAGCATAGGGTATGGCTTTGCGCATATCCCATTCGGCCAGTAGCTGCTCTTTATGATATATAGCTTGCTGGCAATATTGCTTTGCGGTGTGTAATAATTCTTCTGCCCGGTCCGTGTTTCCCTTACCCAGGTAGCAGACGCTGAGGCCGAGCAAGGCTTCGGCGATACCATCGGGATAGCGTGCCCGATGGCTCAGATGGCGCGCTTGCTCCAACAGCGCTATGGCCTTTTTGGACGATTCCTGCTCATAGAGTACATAAGCTTGTCTTACCAGGCCGTGGATAATAGCGGTATCTGTTATGGGTGCTCCCTGTTGATCCGTTATAGGGGGCTGAAACAATTCGTCAGGCTGGCCATAAGTGAGGAAAGGGGTAGCCGGGCCTACCCAATAGGTTAGGATAAAAATAAAGATATATTGATGCTTTTGCATATCAATTCTTTCCTGCTTACCGTATCAGGGTTACATTCCCCTGGTAGATCTCGCTTTGCTCCTCTTTAAATGTTATTTCCAGTACATAGACATATACGCCTATGGGTTGCTCTTCCCCGTTAAACCGCCCATCCCAGCCCCGGCCTTCCTTGCTTGTCGTTTCAAAGATGACCTGGCCCCATCGGTTCAATATTTGCATTTTAAAGGAGCTGGCACTTTGGGATAACAATTGCCTGGGAAGAAAATAGTCATTGTCCCCATCCCCATTGGGGGTAAAAGCATTGGGAATGTCGATGTAGCAATCTTTGTGCACCCAAACTGTTTCCGTAGTGGTACACCCATGACTATTGGATTGGCTAAATTGGTAGCGGCCCGGGTACAGCACTTTAAGTGCTGCTGTAGTATCGCCATTGGGGCTCCACCTATAGTTATAGATCCCAGGTTCGTTATGAGCCAAGTTACGCAGGGTTATTGCTTTGCCCTGCAAGCAAAGGCCGGACTCCGGTCCAAGATGAACCTGGGGAAAGGGGTGCACCTTCAGATTGTTTTTATAGTCGAGGTCAGGGCAGGCTCTGAAGCTTGCCGTAAGAGTCACCTCCATTTCACCGGGGAGATCATATGCATGTTGCAGGGTTTCTTTTTGGCTGGTTGACCAACCATCTCCAAATTGCCACCTCAAATTAATTGTGCTGGGGTGCGCTTGCGGAAAGAAGGTAATTGTTTCTCCGGTACAAATACTATCCTTATCGGTTATAAAAGAAGGTGCGTCAACAGGGGCATCCACGGTGATATTTTGATATGCGGTATCGTTGCATCTTTCTCCTATACCAACCAGCATCGTTTCATAAACCCCGCTTTTATTATAAACATGAACGGGATGTTGCAGTGCGGAATAGGTGCTGTCATCAAAGGCCCAGTGATAGGCCCTGAAATACGCTTCCGAATTATTCTGAAAATTAACAGGAGTTCCTGTACAAACTAGGGTATCCACCGCAAAAGTTACTTTATACTCCTCTTCCGGAATGGTGAAATAAAGGGTGGTATCGCAACCGGCAAGTGTGGTTATCCGGACGGTATAATTGCCTGCCGGAATAAGGGAAACAGAATCTTTGATAGTGATTAATCCCATACTATCTCCGCCCCACCAGGTATAATTGATGGTAGATGTATCTCCTGTGATGGTGATAAATCCAGCCCAGCCATTGTTGTCGTTACTGCAGGCAGACCTTATTCTAAAGTTATTGATGAGGTTGATAAACGTACGGTTTATATGCACCGTATCGGTGGTATAAAGGCCGCAAAGCCCGGCAATACTGTCCTGAACCTTTACGTAATAGACATTGTTGAGCGATGGATTTATGCTGATGCTTGCCGTGTTTTTTTGCCCCCATATACCATTGTCCGGCCCCCATTCTATGGTCTGGGTTGATTTGGGGTTATTGATCGCTACAGATATATTGACAGACTGTAGGTCTTGGCACAGTACTTTGTCATTTGTGGTAATGTCCGGTGGTTCCAGTTGCAATACGGTAATCTGCATATACGCCGTATCAAATCCCCTGCATCCCAATATTCCGTCAGTGTAAAGAGTAACCGTGTGCACACCCGGTAGGGAAAAAGTATGTACCGCATTTGTGTCATGCGATAGGGGACTTCCGTCCCCGAAATCCCAGGTATAGACTGCCGGTGTGGAGGTATTGATGAAATTAAGCGTATAGGGAGCGCATATACTATCCTTTTGTCCTACTTGGAGTTCAAATGCGGCATTGGTGCGAAAAGACTCAAAGTCTATCTTAAAGCAGACATTATCCACGTGGCCATCAGTCAAATTGGTCAATGCAAATGCATTAGGTGTGGTAGGGAAGCTGTCCCAGGTACAGATTCCCTGGTACAGGATACCTTTGGGGTCGTACCGGTGAATGCCGGGATGGGTGTGATCTCCCCCTGTATATCCAAAATATGTGGCATGCAATAGGCCTGCAAAATTAGGCTTCAAGACACCATACCAAAAGCTCCTGGGTGTATCTGATAAGGCATCAGAGGTTATCGGCAACCCTGGCATAGCTTCCATTCCGCCGACATAGGTATTTCCACAATAATCGTGCAGGAAAGCTAGGGGGTTAAATCCACCAATACTATTAACTGATTGTTGGTTGCCCAAGCGTGTACTCGAAATGGAATGATTTAATGTAGGTGAGAGTTTATCAATAAATACATCTCCGCCGGGAATATGATACACACCGGCACTAATAGGATAATCTCCCATGGTTACCCCGAGTACCAATACATTATCATATAAATCTACTTGCAGTCGCCTTGCATCATCCCTTTTAGAAGTGCCCAGGTAGGAAGATTGCATTAGTGCACCGGTCTGGGCGTTAATGATACTTACAAAACCATCCGTCCCACCGCTTATCGTAGTTTGTAGTGCACCAGATATAACCGGAAAATTTTGACTTTTAGTAATGCCGCAAATAACAACATGACCAGCATGATTGACTAATATATTGAAACACATATCATCCTCAGTGCCGCCGATGTAACTGCTATATAAAAGTTGGGAACAGTCGGCTGAAAGCTGGAAAATGACGCCGTCTGTTCCTCCGGAATGTTGAGATTGCGTGGCATTTGCAGTTACCGGGAAAGTATTGCTATTTGTATTGCTCGCTATCCATATATTCCCTGTGGTATCTAATGCCACTTCCATAGGACTTACATTTAACAAATCTTTAGTAATGGTCATAATTGCAGGAGTAATGACATCATTACCCGTACTACCTACATAGGTAGCACCTACCAAATCACTACCTGCCTGATTAAAATGGGCTACGAATATATTTAGCCCTTCAGCGGGGCCATTTTGATGATAGCCACTATAAATACTGTCATAACAACCTTGGGTCACAGGAAGATCGAAGGATAGTGTCGTTCCGACAATGATGAGTTCATCACGCTTGTTGACAATCATTGCATTGGGTATTTCCGTTCCACTTCCACCATAAAATGTGGAATAAATAAGTGTGGTACCATCGGTATTATACTTATTGATAGCGGCATCATGACTGACGGAAGCTATTTGGAAAGCCCCTATAGTAACCGGCCAACCCGTACCACTTAAAGCTTCACCTCCGACATAAGCATTTCCTGAATGGTCATAAGTGCTGGTATAATTTAGGCAAGGCTGATAGGATCCGGAATAGGTAGCAAAAATCAACGTGGGATCGATGAATAAGGTCAAGCATTTATTGTAGCCATCTGGAAAAGCATAAGAGAGTTGTCCGTGTTGCAGCTTATACTTACAGCGTACTGCTATTTCTTTTCCATTAACCACTTGATAAACATAAGGTGCATCTTCTATCACCTCATTTACGGAAGTCTTGATCCTTAGCCTTCCATCAACGGTCAGTTCGGGCTGTACCCCTTCAAAACCCAGTTTGATTTGAGCCGGATCGGCACCAGGGACGACCACAAAATCATATTTAAGCTTGTTCTCTATACTATAGACGGCTACATCAATACCGGCATACACCCCTTGTTGTGTCACCTTTCCGAAGAGGTTTACCTTTCCGGCCCACTTACTGCGATCGTTGCCCAGAAAATAATTATGGTAATAGGGACGTTCCTCGGATTTTTGATAAGTGACCGTTTTATTGGCCCCAATAAAATTTACCCGATAGGCATGACAGTTGATCATCTCCTTTTCAGTGTGCTTACTCTGGTCAGGTGTCAATGGCGTTTCCTCCAGCTCATGCAGATTCGCGGCACTTCTGAAATTATAGACAAAACCTTGATCGGTAATAAACACAGCGCCATTGGGCAGCTCCGATTTGAATTTTATACAGGGCTCCCATTGATTCTTGTTCTCAATAAAGCTAATTGAATTACCCTTGTCAGATGGTGCGGCATATAAACCCTTACTCAGTGCTATTAAAAGAATGATTATTGCTCTCATATTGCTATTTATTTTAACAAAAAAACCTATCGTATTAAAGTCAGGTCGCCTTTACGAAGGAGCGGAGTACCGTCAATGCAACTACCTGTTATGTAATAATAGTAGGTTCCCGGATCCATAGGAATGCCCTTGTAAGCACCATCCCATAGTTTTTCCTGTTGTACCGTGGAGAACAGGCGCTGCCCCCACCTGCTGTAAATATCCATTTGATAGTCGAGCATGTTGCCATAAAATTGGGGACCGTAGGCATCATTGAGCCCATCGTTATTGGGCGTAAATGCATTGGGTATAAACAGGTCGCAACAAGAACGAACCCGGATCTCCACGGTTGTCGAATCCCGGCATCCGTTGTCCGCAATACCTATTAATTTGATATGGTTCTTTAGCTTAACCAGGTGCATATTTTCCGCAGCCTGCTTGCCATAAACCGAATCATTCAAATACCACTGATAGTTGATCGTCGGATCAAATGGTTGGGCCGTCAGTAATAGGGTATCGTCTAAACACAGTGGGGTAGTCCCATTAAATGCGATATCCAGTTCAGGTGCCGGCATGGCAATAAGGTCGAGGCTAACGATGGAATCACAACCATATAGGGTCTTGAAGGAGTCTTGGTATAAACCGGTGATGTTCAACTTCCTGAAGTTGTAGATAAAGGACATGTTGTCGCAGATCACTTCGGTAGATTGGCTATAAAAGGGCTCATGAATGCTGATGCCGGTATCAGTAGTATAGGAACATTGCCCTAGCGTAGTGGTTAAGGAATAAACGCCGGAATGGTAGGATTTTACATTACTGATGACAGGATTTACAGCATCACTCTTGAATCCATTGGGGCCGGTCCAATGGTATTTCGTGCTGGGAAGCTTATTGGTATCGCTAAGTACCAGATCGGTACCGGTACAGAGCGGCTGGGTAAAGAGAATTTGTGTCACAGGAGTAGGTAGTATCTTTATATGTATTACCTCTGCCAAAGTATCTTTTGCGGTAAGTCTGATTACGGTATAAAACCCGCTATCCTTAAAGGAGACCGCAGGTAGGATAGGATTTTGTACATTGGAACTGAAATTATTGGGACCCGTCCAGCTATACTTTGAGCCGGCAGACCCGGTAGCAAAAAGCCCGATATCTTTTCCCTGACAAGCAGAGAGATACTCACCGGTGAAATAGAGTCCAAATGTCCCACCCCCTGTGCCGCCACTGGACAGTACCTCTACGGAACTGATATTGCCTATTATATTAATGGCTCTGACGGAACCGGGCCAATTGCCGGTGATACCCTCCAGTTTACCTCCGACAATAACCCCGAGTGGTACTGGATTGCAAGGGAAAGTATAGGAGGAAAAATTGGCTGGTGTCAGTGTATAGGGAACGCCATTGACTGAAAAAGAAATAAACGACTTCTCAAGCATTCCGGCCACCCTTATGGTTACCATGGGTACGGGTGTAGAAAATGAAAAAAGGTAGCTACTTGGACTTATCGTTGTACTTGGAGTTGTAATTGTATAGGGTCCTTGGCCGCAGTAATACTGAGGGGGCCAATTACCCTGCATACCCGGGGAGACCGTAACATTGTTTCCTTTGATGTTTTTTGTGCCGGTCTGATGTGTGACGGGGGTATAAGACTGTCCTATGCTTTTTTCAAAAAAACAGGTCATTAAAAGCGTAAACAAAAATATTGAATAGTGTATGTTTTTCATATGAAGATGCTTTTTCAAAAAAGGCGGTAAGATTGATATAGATTACTGTGAGCAAAATATCCCGATGGGTGGCCTACCGTAGAGTAACATGTATTGGCAATTCTTGCTATAGTTTTAGGATCATTTGTCTGCTGATGTGATCCATTTCTTTTAATTCCATGAAATAAATACCTTGGGGCAAACTGCTGATGTCCAACCGAAAGTGGCTCCCGTTTAGGTGGGATTGTGTAAGCATGGACTGCCCTATACTGTTTGCGA
>CAZFKK010000050.1:1371-3623 GCA_964519735.1 uncultured Taibaiella sp. | reverse complement strand
ACCACCGATCGGGAAAGCCACATTTACATAGCTATACTGTTTGCGATCCGGATAGCTGCATTTTTTAGAGGCTCCATGGTTTCAAAGAAGAGGTCCTTATGGGTAGGGTTAGGGTAAACCTTGATGGAATTATGTTTATCAAGGTTTTGGTCGACACTGGCCGGGCGCTCTACGGTAACACAGTCGGAAGTATCGGTGCAGGCACCCATCGTAACAATGACTGCGTATCTACCTTTACTCGTTGCGGTATAGACCTTATCAGTGGCTCCGGGAATAGGTAGGTGCTGATCACAGTCGAACCATTGGTAACTATCTGCAATCTGCGTAGTTAAGACCGCACCGCTTTTAATGACTTTTGCCGCTGTTACTTTGTTGATCGTTAGATCCAATACGATATTGCTGTCACAGCCGGCAGCATTGGTATATTGCTGCGTATAAACACCTGAAGTATGATAGGTAGTCTGGTTAAAGGTAAAGGAGTCGCAATACTGACCGGTGATCACCCTATTGCCGCTGGTACTCCCTATTGTAAGGGTGAGTACAACAATACTATCGCAACCATTTATATTGGCGAAGTTGTGCTTATATACCCCGGATACCATATAAATGGTATCTAGGAAGGAATAGCTGTCGCAGACTACTTTGGTAAGACTGTTCTGCTCCGGGCATTTACCAATTTTTAGGATAAACATATCAGTAATTCGCATAGGTGATAGGTTATGCAAATATTTGAATCCAGGCCCAAAATCAAAGTCCACACTATCGGTAAATGTTCCGGTAATATATATATTCCCTGTTCTATCCAAACACAATACCTTGCCATACTCATCCCTTTTCCCGCCCATACTTTTTGCCCATAGAGGGCTTCCTGAATCGTTGTATTTCGCAATAAAAATATCCTCCCAGCCATTGGATACCAGGTTGGAGAGACCGGATCCCGCATCAAAATTTACTGTACCAGAAAAGTACCCGGTAACGAGTACATTTCCCGCAGCATCTGTTGTGACCGCATTACCCCGGTCATTATTATAATCATTGCCGCCTAATTTTCGAGCCCAAAGGTAATTGCCCGATATGTCGTATTTAGCCACAAAAGCATCATAGTCCCCATTGCTGATCAAATTAGCCACAGCCGGTCCGGGATCAAAATCGGCAGTACCGCCAAATTGTCCGGTGATATACAGCGATCCGGAACGATCGA
This sequence comes from uncultured Taibaiella sp., assembly GCA_964519735.1. Classification (GTDB taxonomy): domain Bacteria; phylum Bacteroidota; class Bacteroidia; order Chitinophagales; family Chitinophagaceae; genus Taibaiella. The sequence goes on along the minus strand of CAZFKK010000050.1, from coordinate 2,422 downwards.
GGGCAATGCCATAACCAAAGTCCTCTACTCCCGCTCCGCTAATACTTTTTGCCCATTTATAATTTCCCTCCACATCGTAACAAGCAATAAAAATATCATATTCGCCGGGATACTTACCCATTACCGTCAAATCAGCAACTCCCGGACCAGGGTCAAAATCGACGGTCGCCTGAAAAGACCCGGTAATATAACTATTGCCGATGGCATCTACCGCAATTGAATTTGATGTCGGATATAGAGATTGGCCTTTCGCGACCATATCTTTAGCCCATAAGTAATTTCCATTACTATCATAGCGAGCCAAAAATATATGTCTATTACTGGCCGTACGAATAGCTACACCGGATCCCGGATCAAAATCAACTGTGCCGCTAAATACGCCGGTAATATAGATGTTATTATTCCCGTCAAGTCCGATGTCCAATGACGCGCAACCCATATTTTTTGCCCATATGTAATTACCATTGGCATCGTATTTAGCCATAAAAGAACCACTGAATAGGTTTGCCGTTCCAGGACCAGGATCGAAATCCACCGTATCCCGGAAAGAGCCGATAACATAAACATTGGCATTCTGATCAACAGCCAATGCATAACCTATGTCATGAGATTCTCCGCCAATACTTATGGCCCATAAGTAGTTACCATGGGTATCATATTTGGCAATGAAAATATCTGTTGTGTGGAAATCGGAATTTGAAAGAGATACAATTGCCGGTCCTGGGTCAAAATCTACGGTGCCCTGAAATGAACCCGTAACAAAGACATTACCTAAGGCATCTACCGCCATATCGTAGGGGATTTCTCTTCCGCCATCTACCCCTATCTCGCCAATCTGTTTTGCCCACATCAGATCCTGGGTGTATGCATGATTAACCAGGAGTAGGAGGAAGGCCGAAAGGCACAGGTAAGATAATTTTATTTTTATAGTCATGATTTTTTTTATTGATACATAAAGGTGTTTTGAGCGTTACACATTTAATGTGACAAAGGCAATGGGGCTGCCTATTATTTCTTCAGCATTTTAAATCTTGTCGTCCTGTCCCTTTCT
>CAZFKK010000050.1:361-1361 GCA_964519735.1 uncultured Taibaiella sp. | reverse complement strand
ATACCGGATGTCAACCCGGATACGTTAAGGCTGAACTTGTGCCCACTCTGGTTGACTTGTTGGAAAAGGAGCTGTCCGGCTAAAGAATACAGGTTGATCACAGCCTGCTGCAACGGATAATCTGCGACCAGGGTAATATCGCCATCTGCAGGATTGGGATAAATGCGCATCCCGTGGAGGTCCTGCACTAATGGAGCAATACCAGTGAGATCATCGACCACCATGCAATCGGAAGTATCCACACAATTGTTGCCATAAACTACTACAGCATAACTGCCATTCTCTATGGGTGTGAAGACTTGCGCAAAGGCTCCGGCGACAACCGCATTTTTACTGCAATTCAGCCATAAATAACTTTGGGCTTCAGTAGCCGTTAAGATGGCGCCACTTTTGCTGATCTCGCCTTTAATGGAATTAATAATTAGGCCCAAAGTGACGATGCTGTCGCATCCACTTTCATTGACAAAGGGGATATGTAAAATGCCGGTGGAAGCATATAGAGAATCATTAAACAGCACAGGCTCGCAAGCAAAGCGCATCAATTCGCTACCATTACTTTGACCAAGGGTAAGCTCGTAAATTAAATTGCTGTCACAACCGGTGGCATTGGTATAATGCTGTGTATAGGTGCCGGACCGGGTATAAGTAATATCATTGAAAATCATAGAATCGCAATAATGCCCTTTGATGACCGGATTGACACTGGATTTATTTATGGTGAGCTGCAGGGTGACCAGGCTATCACATCGAGCCGCATTGACAAAAGTGTCCACATAGGTGCCACTTGATGTCAACACTTTGCGGTTAAAGACAAAACTGTCACAAGTCGTTGCCGAAATTTGTGAGGTGGTGATACAACCATAAACTTTCATCAGGAAGATATCACTGCCTTTCGATGCCAGGTTAAGTGTATCAGGTCCGAAGTCAAAATCTACGGTATCTGAAAATATCCCCGCAACATGGATATCCCCGTTAGCATCAACCTTCATGGCCTGGCTCA
>CAZFKK010000050.1:0-351 GCA_964519735.1 uncultured Taibaiella sp. | reverse complement strand
CGATACGATGCGCCCAGATATAGTCCCCCAGCTTTGTGTATTTGGCAATGAATATATCAGCAAGCGATAGGTCCGGGTTGATTAAATTGGCTGCTCCCGTACCTGGGTCAAAATCTGCGGTACCCATAAAGATCCCGGTAACGTAGATATTGCCGTTTAGGTCCAGATCAATAGCATAGATATCTTCCCTTCTATCGCCACCCATTTTTTTGGCCCAGGTATAATTGCCGTTGGCATCATACTTAGCTATAAAAATGTCCTGGAAGGAACCAGATGCGGTGAGATTGGTTACGCCGGCTCCCGGGTCAAAATCGACCGTTTGTGTAAAACTACCCGCAAGCAATATATTAT
>CAZFKK010000049.1:0-13768 GCA_964519735.1 uncultured Taibaiella sp. | reverse complement strand
CGTGCTTATGATAAAGTCGGTACACATTCGATCGTACTTACAACCACTTACCGGGCATGTCCGGCAGATAGTTTTAGTAAATCGGCCTATGTTGCTCCGGGTCCAGATGTTTTCCTTGGTCTGGATACCAGTCTTTGTTTCAATGGTGGTCCGCTGATATTATCTAATCTTCGCGAAACATCCCCACTCAAAGTTCGTTATTTGTGGAATACGGGTGACACGACGGCAACCCTTAGGGTTACTACTTCCGGAGTCTATACATTGCGCTTAAGTGAAGAAACTCAGGGTTGTACTGCTACCGCTACAATAAATATTGAAAAAGATTGCTACACCGATATCCCCAATGCATTTACTCCTAATGGAGATGGTGTAAACGATTACTTCTTTCCAAGAAAGTGGTTGGGTAAGGGTGTTGAAAAATTTCATTTACAAATCATCAATCGCTGGGGGCAGCTCATCTACGAAACTCAGCAAAATGAGGGATTAGGCTGGGATGGGAAATTCAATGAGGTAGAGCAGCCAGGTGGTGTTTATATTTATCGTATTGGTGTTTCATTTGAAAATGGAATTTCTGAGCATTACGAGGGTAACGTCACTTTGATCCGATAATGAACTTGGAGGTTTGTTGATTACCCGTATACTTCTTCTTTTGTTACGTTTGTATCGATACCCGTGCAGGAGCTCACTTTAAATCTTTTGACCGTGTAAGTATAATGAATTTAAATATTTTTTCTGCTGAAATATTTGTTTAAATTAGTTCTATATTTATAGTCAAAATGAAAAAGCCCTTTCCTCATGTCCTCGACTGGTATATTCATGTATCATCCCATTGAGTTATCCGGAATGATGAAGGTTTTCAAAAACAAAGAAAACTTCCATCATGTAGAAGGCTTTTTAGTATTGGATGATTTACTGCGTTATATTCAAGCGCAACCCCTCGATTGTATTATACTCGATTTATTTGATCTGAAAATAAAAGAGGAGTTATTAATGCAACAGATCTATGCCGCAACCCCTAATGTGAAAGTGGTGATTCTGGGAGGAGGTAAATCAATTCATCAGATACAGAGCATCATGAAAAGTGGTGTTAGTGCTTATTTAGTAAAAGGAGCGGGTAACGCCTCCCGGTTGATCGATACTGCTCTAAAGGTTCTTGCCGGCCAAACTATTCTGGATGAAAGCATTGAAAAAAAATTATTGTATTCAATTACCGAAAATCCTAAAAAACCGGACTTCGATTTTCCGCTTTCCAAGCGGGAAAAGGAAATACTGGTGCTCATTAAAAGAGGATTAACCAATAAAGAAATTGCAGATCAATTATATATTTCTTGCAACACTGTAAATACGCATCGCAAGAATTTAATGCTTAAACTTGATGTGAAAAACATTATAGGGCTTTGCAAAAAAGTAACTGATCTGGGTTTAGAAGATGAAGTATAATGAACTCCGGCAAATAATGCGCCTACTAAAATCTATGAGCCTGATCCTAAAGAGGATATCCTTTTCAGGCAATATTTTACTCCTAAGACTAAAATATTTGCATAAATCAAAAGATAGTCTCTATTTTCGCCCCGGTTAAGTGATATAAAGTTGCTAAGTAATCAATAAAAAAAGAATGATACAGAACGAAACCCTCACCCAGATTTATACCCTCAAAATCCTGGACACTGAGTATATCTCTCATAATGTGAAACGCTTTGTGGTAGAAAAGCCTGCTAATTTCCTTTACACACCAGGGCACTCTACACACCTTGCCATAAATCTGCCGGGATGGGAAGATCAGTGGCGTCATTTTACCTTTACCTCCCTTAATGATTGGGGTTATCTTGAATTTATCATAAAGATATATGAAGATCATCAAGGCGTTACGCAACAGCTAAGCAAGCTTAATGCCGGCAGTACGCTGCTGATGAAAGGCGTTTTCGGCACTATTGACTATAAAGGCCCCGGCATATTCCTGGCAGGAGGAACAGGAATTACACCCTTTATAGCCATTTTCAGAGCCCTATATTACAGTGGTAATATGCGTAACGTAGGACTACTTTATTCCAACCATTACCGCGATGATGTTATTCTACACAATGAACTCACGCAGATGCTGGGTAGCGCCTATATCAATTTTTTCAGCAAAGAAGGCGTTATCGGCTTCGGAGAAAGGCGAATAGACCGGAAGCTATTGGTGGAAGTTATCCGTGATTTCGACAGCCGTTTTTACGTTTGCGGACCGGAGTCTTTTGTCAATGATATGAGCCATTATTTGCTGGAGCTCGGGGCCCGCATGAGTACAATCATAGTCTAGTTTCATATAATCTCTTCCCCTAACCGCTTTCGTAAGCATTAAAGGTTAGGTCAATGATTTAAGTTTGTTAGGTGGTTAATCATTTATTAGCCAGGAACGCTAATTCAAATATATCATGAAAACGCCCCTTATCCTTTTTCTTACTTTTTGCCTGTTTATAGACAACCCTGTTATGGCTCAAACAGATTTTGCACCTTTAGGTGCGGAATGGTATTATGGCTCTACGGGTACAATTAATGATCTCCATTATTGTAGGTATTGGGTAGAGAAGGATACCGTTATTGATGGACAAAGTTGCCAAAAGATAAGTGGTACATACGTACCGGTTAAAGGAGATAGCACTGCTACGGAACCTGTTTTTGTTTATACTACAGGGGATACGGTACTTTATTATAATCGGGCCTTTTCCAAATTTACACCCATATTCATTTATAATGTGGGTAAGGGGGACACTCTTACCTTTTACTTCCCCCATTTCACCTTTCCTCCCGGAACCACTCATCATACAGATACCTTTTTCCACGTGACCGTAGACGATGTGGCCATGATCGATATAGATGGCCTCAAGCTAAGGCAGGTTTGGACATCTCCTTTTCCGTTGACATTCTGGGAGATGGGCAGATCTTATATTGAAAGAATAGGCTCGTTATTCGACTTGCTTCCTTTTTATACTTCGCTTATGCTGCCTGAGGACAACGAAAGATCCTTACGCTGTTATAAGGATGCGGACATTGCTTATCAATATACGGCATTCCACTGTGACTACTTACCCGTTAAAACTAATGATATCAACAACTTCTTGTCTTCCGTTGCTATTTATCCGAACCCCGGGAAGGGGGATATCGTCATCAAAGTCAATACTGAAAATCCTTCTGAAATTATGGGCACGATAACAGATTTGTCCGGTCGTCAAATAGGCACGCTTATTATACCTCAAGGAATTAAAGAAAAGGAATATCAATTGAATCTAGCCAGGGGTATTTATTTCTTAAGATTGGAATCAACATTCGGGTTCTATAGTCAAAAGCTGGTGATCCGATAAGTTTTTACGCCCCCTTGCGGACTAGCGGTACCTGAGGCATCTTTAGACAAGCAGAGGTGATATGCTTAGGATCAATACTGCCGATCTTCGTATGGGACGGAAGGGGGATTTACCGATCCCACGTAACGTGACGTCCAGAGTTGCTTTCCGGCTTGCCATACCCACACTTAATCATGCTCAAATGCAATTGCCATTCTTTAAAACATTTAGCATTTGGCAGGTAAAAACAACCCGCCGCCAATCCTGCTAGGTCATAAATTTGCCAGGATGGGAAGACAAGCAGCTTCATTTTACCTTTGCTTAATGAAAAATGGCTACTGAGCATACCAGACGATGCCATTACGAACAAGCTGATTAAATTTTCCCTCTTTCGCAAATAAAACATTAAATGCCAGGTAAGTTATATTTATTCGTCCGGCATTTTCCAATCAATTTCCTTCATAATCTGGTCAAAGGAAAATGCTCCGATTTTCGAAAATATCCCCTATAGCATGAAGGTCACAAGTAGCCGCTAACATGGGATTGCTCGCTCCGGGAAATGTGTATTGGTAGGCGGTAACTTCGAAGTGATCAAAAATAGAATCAATGAATGCACTGGCTATGGTACGATGGCTTCCATTCGGCTTTACCGAATCCACTGCCGGAATGACAAACAGGTAATGTTTATTTTGTCCATGAACGTTATGAAAAGCAGCAAAAAGAGAGATGATGATCATGTAGCAATGCTTACGTAACAGCAGCTTATTGAAGAAATGCATAGGTAGCGACATCACATTGTATTTTAAATCCATGCTTCAAAAAATACTGGTGGATTATTATCCCGTTCAATGACGAATTATTCTGGTACTAAGATACTAAAGGATTTTCAAAAACAAGGCAATTTTGATCATCTGCGCTTGAACAGTCTACCCTATACGGTCGGTTAAAGAGAAACTTAGTCCGGTTTCCTGTTTGCCCAATGACCTCCGTAAGCAAAAATTCTGATTGCGTACTTCTATTTACCGACTACAATGGGACTGAAATGCTAATTTTGTGAGGCTATCAGGAAATCAGTATCAACAGGCAATTGGGGCTGAGGGACTGATCGCCACTGCCTTCGCAAATATCCCAAACGTTATCGCTCAGGCTTTGTCGACCACATAACAAATCGTTTAAGTATTTGCACCGTGATATGCAGCCCATGTTGAGAAATATCGCGTTCCAAATAGATTTTTATAAAATCCTGACGCCAACCCAAACTATCATAATCGTTTTTTTCCAGTAGGCTTTCAGGAAGCCCCAGCGCTTTACTACCTTGCATATTTAACGCAGGATGTTAAATATGCAAGGTTCATTATTTCTGTTAAAAGTAAGAGAAAGCGTCGGCACCAATTTTTGATTGCCGTTTACATATAGTCCTAGAAGTTTTATTTTTACCGTATAATTGCATTTGAAAGGTGACTTGGTGATTACCCTAATTTCTGTCCGGATTACAAAATATGAATGTAAAAATAAAGAATACTTTGACGCTCATTCTGAGATGGAACAGCGATAAATTTTATTAGTTAGCTAAAATTCCATTTTATGAAAAAGCAGGCGTTTAGGTATGATGTTAGTTACTACAGAATGAGATTATCCGAATTAGCGGCAGAAACGTTTGATCCTAATCCTGATTTTCCCTTTAGTACAAAACAAACACGCACAAATAGTAACATTATTGTAGAACAATCTCAGGGTTCTTACAAAATATACGTCATTGAATCTCTACGAGGCGTTTTTAGAAAATCTTTGACCAGCTATATTGCAAACGTTTCGGTTGGCGATAATGGATTGAATATAGTGATCAGCATAAAGAAAGCCGCCTCGCTCTTTTATACTTTTTGGCTGATCACCGTTCTATCATTTATTATCTACATGATCAGTATAAATAATTTTACATGGATACTTTTTGCTATCATGACTATAGCTGCAAGTATACATTTGCCCCTAGGAAAAAAGAAATTTAAAGCTTTTGTTGTTCAATTTTTGAATTCATTGTAAAATGAAAACAAAAGAGGCCAGTAGCTCCTGATTATAATATCTTGGCAATATTGGGGGGGGCAACATGCGGTTCTTCCCCGCTTTCGCCAGAGTATCCAATATTACTGAAGAATGGAGAGAATGGTAAGTTGAAAACGCATTCTGCCCACAATAACGAAAATTTCGTTTTGCCCAACGGACAGGAAATGAAACCTTTTCCCAATATTTCATAGTCACTACCCTTCCTTTTCGTAAAAGTGGGCATGACTTTAGTTGTATCCTGAAAGATTTCCTTTCTTATTATCGTTTAATTATTACTCTTGCATCTCTACGACCATAAAGCACTGATAGGTACGGCCTGCATGTGCTCGCCAAATCCACCTACTGTATGTTCCCCGCTATATAGTACGATTCCTCGCTGAAATCTTTTCCCTGTTAGCTCCGCAAACCGTTTCAACCCTTTAAAGTCATCCTGGCTCACGGAGGCAGTTGATTTCACTTCAATCCCGTAAAGTTGCCTTTTTCTATCTTCCAGCACCAGATCAACCTCTGCACCCTTGTGTATGCTGAAATGATAGGGTTTTAAATACAGATCAGAATAGCTTATTTGCTTGATGATTTCCGTTACCACGAAATTCTCTAAAAAACTCCCGACCGTATTCCTGTTTGCAATTAGGCTGTCAGCGCTCTCTCCTCTTAGATGGCAAAGCAATCCGCTATCATTGATGAATACCTTGGGAGATTTGACATACTCGCCTTCCGCATTCGGTGTCCAAGCCGGGATTTTTAAGATTAAAAAGACATGTTCCAGCAAGGCAAGATATCGATGCATTGTGGAAGTTTTGATATTGGCAAGCCGACCTATTTCTGAAAAATTGACCGTGCTGCCTACCCTTGTGGTGATGAAGTGCAGCAGCCGGGGAATGTCGGTCAGTCCTTCAATATTGGAAAGTTCTTTAATGTCTTTTTGAACTACGGACATTATATAAGATTCAAACCATTTATCTCTGCGGCTTTCCGATACGCGTTGTACAGCTTCCGGGTATCCTCCTGTTTTAATCGCATGTACTATACCATCCCAACTGGTTTTAATTCCTTTGAAATGCCCGTCAGATGAGACCAATGCCTGAAGGAAATTCGGTGGGTTACCCATTATTTCGCCCTGAGATAACGGCCATAGGTTATGGATTTCTATGCGGCCTGCCAGAGAATCTGCTACTTGTGGCAATACCATTACATTGGCCGATCCGGTAATCACGATGCGCCGTCCATTTCTGTCCTCATCTACAAGCTTTTTAATGCTCAGAAACAGTTCCGGCACTCTTTGTACTTCATCAATAATAACATGCTTGTCCAGGTCTTGAAGAAAGCCCAGGGGGTCGCTCTTTGCACCGGCAAGAATTACAGGATCATCTAATGTCACCGCCTGGCCCTTAAAGCCCCCTTCTTTTATGAGTTGATTGCATAAAGTGCTTTTACCAACCTGACGGGGTCCTACAATAAGATTGACAGGAGTATCCACAAGCGCATTATTTATCGATTTTTTTACATATCGTTGATACATAATTAATTACATTTAATTTCAGTGTTAAAGGTAATTCTTTTATGGGAAAATCTGGAAAGCTTTGTGGGAAAATCCGGAAAGTTTCATGGGAAAATCCGGAAAGCTTCGTGGGAAAATCTGGAAAGTTTCATGGGAAAATCTGGAAGGTTTGCCCATCTTGTGGCAAATTAGGGTGTAATAACAGATATATTATTGAAAGATAATGAATTAGGAGACGATTCTGTATTGGTAGGATAAATACATACTTAGACCAAAACATTGGCTTTTGTGCAGTTTGGTCTAATGAGATTAATTATCTTTAAAAGATCAATATTTCAATATTTTCATAGAGTGTCCGCTGCTAAACTTCAATAGATATAATCCAGCTGTCAGTTTTGAGCAATCTAGGTTTTGTGTCTTGTTTGTCAATATTTTTTCTCCTACTTTCTGACCGATTGCATTGAGTAATGACTACCTGTAACCTCAATGTTTACTGGAGGAGTACAATTATAGCCCATGATTATATTTATTGTTTCGACTATTTGTGATAGGGAGCTTGATCGAAATCATCGCCGACCACAGGAAGCAATAGGCATTACGGACAGATGGCGTAACACCTCATCTCCCATCCAGGTTTATATTGGAAAATTTCGGCTGAAGGTTATTGGCCTTGAAGACCTCCTTCGGAACTGATTGACGCTCTGGATGTTCTTCCAGGTAAGATGCTTAGTCTTGTGCCGGCACAGAATTGATTGGTTCAGACATGTTTGATAGGCGCATAGCCAGATTCGAACTGTCGGTGTCGATTTTACAGACCCATGGAATGTTACTTTTACAATGTCCTCATAAAAAGGCCTCGCGTATAATAGCGAGGCCTTTTTTCTCTACGAAGGTCAAAAGATCACCGCGAGAATTCATTATCAATTAAACCGATACTTAATACCAAAGTGTCCTTGAAAACTAGTACCGTCTACCTTTGTCCAATAAAGGTGTTCTTTGGGACCGCTAAAATCAAACGGTTTCATAATATTAGTATAATCAACTATAAAGTCGGCAAAGCCTTGTTGATAGGATGCTGTTAAAGAAATCGAAATCCTGTTTTTGAATTTATAAACTAATTCAGCGGAAGCCTTTAATAGGAAATATATGCCCTCATTCTGCTCCGGAATCTGGGACATATACCAGACTTCCGTTGGACGAGGCCTATTCGGGCTCCACCAGTAATTGTTATTTGTAGTATCGTCCATCGCAGCTACGCGCTTATAGTAGGCTATGCTGGGAATCAGGTAACCCTTTACTTCAAATCTTTCTCCTAACTCTTGACGATACCCCCATCTAACTCCAGTCTTGTAAATTGCAATCCTTCCATTTGTGCTTAAAAGTCCACTGCTGAGTCCCGGAGCAGCAAATTGAGTCGCCATCGCTTTATATCCATGATTAAACTCGTCGTACATAACCTCAATACCATACGTCCATTTTTTATTCATAGCAATGTCTAATGCACCTCCAAACGTTATGCTTTTGGGTCGAAGAAATTTCACTGGAGAAACTTCAGTGAGTTTTTTAGGGCCACTTTCTGAAAATGAACTCAACAAACCGGCATATGCAGTTAATTCATACTGACTGAATTCTTGGGCATAAGAAATACTATAGGTAAGAACCCAAACGACTACAAGAAACCCTTTCATAAATTAGATATCTTTTTGTACAATTATAATTTTATGCGATTCCTTTAGCTTTGTTCACAGGGTATTTTTCTCCGTTCTTCCTGATCTTGTCCAGGATGATTTGTTTTACGCCCAGTCCGTATCGGCCCGATAGGGCTCGCAACCACAAACGGGGTTACTCCTCTTATAACTTCCTATTTCCTCCCAATCATTTAGCAGAACGGTTAACTGCCTTCTGCTTTCATTAATTCCGGCACCTTAAAAGATGGAATAATTCCCCCGACAGGCAGGGGTTAGATTTTAAATGTTAGTCCAACAGCAAAAGACGCTGAAATTGTTTGATGGTTGCTGTACCGGCCAAACCTCCAAGAAGCGAAATATTGAATGATTGCGCAGTACACAGGCCGGGAAGAAAAGATGAAATAAATAATAGCTTTTTGCTCATATAGTACGGCTTATTATTAAAAGTGCTACTAGATAGCTACGTTTTACCTATGAAATCCAAGTAGTATTTTTTATAACGTATCCTCCTCAGGAATATTGCCTAAAGTTAAACAGCAATCAAATTTCAGAAAAGATCGTTGTAGAATGGGAATGGGTTAAAACTATCAATTATTCACCCTTGCCTTCTTCTTTTACGCCTATACATGATATACCAGGGCCATAGAATGCAGGAGAAAGCCCCAAGCATTTTTGCCTGTTTTTTCTTTTCAGCAACTACTTTTGAGATACCTAGTAGGATCTGGCCATTCTTGCGTATCTCATATATGTCCATCTATTTGCCCCAGCTCAAAAGCGCCTGCCACCTATGCCGGGTATATACCGTTATGGTGTCCCCAATGGCTATGCGCTGTAGTAAGTAGGGAAATTCCTGCTGGTGGACATCCGGAAGCCTAAACTCCTTTGGGTGGTTGGTTAACGCTATTTTTAGCGGATAGTATTTATATCTGGCTCTGGTTCCCTGTTCATACACTACTGCGATATTCGTGACGCTTCCTTTATTAGGGAGTAGGGAACTTGTGTTCAGGCTAAGGAGGAAAAGGTGGCCAATTAAACCCCAGGTGAAAAATATAACCAGCGCAGGCAACACATATTTCATAAAGAACTGTCCCCTATCAAGGTTTCCTAAGTCCTTCAGAATTGTCTTCAACCATTTTATCATTGGGGAACTTGGTAACCTTCCAGGAAGCCGAATTCTATTCCACAAGTCTATTTTTCCTGATCAAGTTCAAACACCAATTCTTAACTACATCTTCTTCTTTTTCGAATACAAACTCTTGAGCACGGGCCGTAGATTTCAAATAGACATACCTGCCTTTCAGGTTCCAATTTTCTTCAGGATTATAGGTCAATGGGCCTGCAGTCTTGGGGTGAAGGCAGGCCGGCAATCTCCACATCCTCCTATTCGCCTGACCTGGTTCTGTCAGAATCAATTGTTTATTGAAGGCGAAGCAACCAGCTCCCGGTTGACTACTCTGTCGTTCAGTAAAAAAACACATATAGTCCTTAGCGACATAAACGGTATTGTTACTATCCTTAAAGGGCCCCTGTTCCTTCATTTTTACATGAGGATGGTCGGCTAGCCATTCCGGGGTTGTCCAATTTTCATTATCATAAATTTTGCCCACCTGCAAATACCCATATATCGCATGAAATCCATTGGGGTATTTATCCCTTTTGAACCTAAATTTACCCTCCTTCCATTCTGCGAACTGAAACCAACCATAGAACAGAAAAACGTCTCCTGAAATAATTTCGTGATATTGCAAATGTGACTGTGCTTTGCCCACCTGTCCGAATGTGCTCTTCCATTCCGGGTGTCGGTTAGGCAAATAATCCTTTCGTAAGTCCGGGTTGAAATAGAAATATTCACTTCCCCGGTAGCTCGGCTTTACATCTTTCATATAAGAGGTCCTCAAATTTTGGCCCATTATAGTCAGGTCCTCAAATTTTGTCGTGGCGTACTGTTCCTGGCAAGGGATGGGTATGGGAAAAAACTGCTGTACCCCATTTTCATCTTCGAGTACAGGGCTGGGTATGCCGCCATTAGTGCTATCCATGGTCTTCCTGCTTAAAATCACTATCATGTGCTCAATTTTATCGTGTGTAGTATATATTCCTGGTGGTACTGTAGCGTAAACCACCATGCAAGCCAATTTCTTATCGTTCTATCCGGGAAGATGTTGGTGAATAGGTTATGTACCCCACCGAACAGCATCCGAAAAACAGAGCCATATCTCCTATTTTGGATGATATTTAGGAGTGAATTAATACTATAGACCGTATACAAGCACTAAAAGTTGGGATTGGTTATGCTTTAATCAAACATTTGCAACTGCTTTTCCTGTTCACCTCTCTGGTTCTGGTATATTACCTTATCGCGAAGTGCTTGTTCTACCGGATGAGGTCTTTAAGCTGTGACGCTACTTACCTCAAGGTTTCTTGCCAGTTGCGATGCATTGAGTATTCCTCCCTGATTATGGGCAAGCATTGTCCAGAATCGTTCCAGTGTTTGCGCCGGAATACGTGGTCCGAGCTGAGGAATATCTCTTTCCAAATAGGTTTTGATAAAATCCCTTCGCCAATCCATGCTATCCTGATCGGTAGTTGCCAGCAGGCTTTCAGGAAACCCTCCCCGTACCCATAGCTGTCTCGTCCTAAAAGACATGCATGTAAATATTGCTTACATTTGGCAAATGTACTTAAGAATAATTGTGCTGATGACCATTTTGGCGGGCGTATTTTCCGGCTTTGCTCAGCAAAATCCTAAGCCGGTGAGTATGAAGAAATATAAGCCTATCTCGGGTCGCTCTCCCCATCTTCCTAAGGATCCGCTCTATAAAGATCCGATGTACCCTAAGGGCTTGAATGGATTGATGAACGATGTATCCAAGGCATTAAAGTCTTCTTTCCATACCTCTGGAAGGTTGTATGGCAAGGTCTATATTTCTTTTTGTGTTGCAGAAGATGGAAGTGTGCAATGCAAGCGTATCGCCTTTAACGGCAGTTCCGCATTGGATACGGCAGTCTTGAAAGGTTTAGACCATCTACATCCCTGGATTCCGGCCTACTATAATGACACCCCGGTAAAGACTACCTTTACGCTCCCTGTAACGTTTACCCAACCGCCCGCGTCGCCCCCGACCGTTACCCCTTTTTCCGGACTCATGAATTATTAATCAGCACATGGCACCCTCAACCAATTGGAGGCCTCTTAGGTTGAGGTAAGAGGAGGTACGATGCGCTTTTTCATGTACAAAAGGTCATTTTCCGGCAAAGAAATCTCTTGTGTCGATACCATAAGAGGCCTTGACGACTTTCGGGAAATCTATACCAGATAGCAAACAAGAAAATGATGCTCACAAGTTCGCTGTATAAGAATCGCTAGAACAGAGATCCATTTTAGAACGCTATCTTGCCCCATTTCCAAAGACAAAATCCTCCAATGATTAATAATCCAGCCAGAACTATCACTACAATACCCATTGTTTTGGCTGAATCTCCTCGCTCAAAGTAAGGTTGATTATCCTTTTCTATGAATTGCGCAAAATTATTGACACCAATTTTTCTGGTATCTTCTAGTTCATAATAAAATACCGTAACCGTATCACCGACTTTCAGGAGGTCAATCTGCTCCATCTTAGGTTTGAAGTCACCCGCATCCTTACCCACAAAAATTTGGAAAGGATATTCATACCCCTCTATCTTCAAATATCTATATTTTCCTAAATTTCTGGGTGGCCATTGCTCAAATTGTTGGTCTAAGTAGGTTATTTGACCTGTAGTTGCAGTATATTCTGTTTTCTTTTTGGAATTCATCTGCATATAAACAATCATCATTATGATCATAATGATTGCGATGACTGTAATGCTTCTGAACGTGAATTGAACAGGGATGACCATCTGGGAATGATATTATTGTTGGGTTATAGATGTGACGAATATACAGCATTTTTTCAACCATTATCTCCGGACAGATGGTTACCTCTGTGCAGGCGCTTATGTTTTTATGTACTCCATATTTGTAAGCATCAAGGCCAACTTTTACAATGGTATTGCTACCATCCGCTACATATGTATGCTTCGGAGTGAAGTAGCAATAGCGAAGGGACTAGCTTTCAAGTAAATAGCTTGGGAAGTCTTCACATCAACAAAGAGTATCTCACTGAGCATCAAAAGAATAACACAGGAAGATGAGCATAAGTGTAACACATAAGCTTACCCTTAATAGGCAAATAAGCATGCCAAAGGGCTACCTTACTCCCTCCTCTCAAATTATATATCATCTATTTTTTCATTTTATTGGAATTCGAAAAATGATTCATCTCTTATTTAAGCTACTAAGCATAGAAAAACATACATTATTAATTTTCAATGAATTACTATTTAATTCAAATTCGGAAATACACAAAACAGATAAATATATCAGGTACGCACATAGAGAACGAAACAAAAAATCATCAAAGCCGATAGCACGTATTTCCTTAATTACTGCAACAACTCAAAAGCCTGAAAATGGCTTATTTATCGAGCAGCCCATCAAAAACCTGCAAACTATCCATCAATAGCTAAAAAATAATGATTTACTTTTATAAGTAAATTTTACATAAAAACTATTGTGTTATCAAATCTAATACCGTACCTTTGACTTAACAGTACCCATTCTGCATACCATAAGAACTGCAGGTGGGTCATTTTTTTTAGCTATGTCAAACAAACCTGCTTATAGCATAGCCAACCAAATCTCGCTCCTAAAACAACGGGGCATGTTGTTTAGAGATGAAGGCAATGCCCCTCATTTTCTGGAAAACATCAGTTACTATCGTTTGAAAGGTTATTGGTGGGACACACAAATCGATTTCGCCAATCATATCTTTAATACAAACACCTATTTCGAGGATATTATAGACCGTTACAATTTTGACAGGCATTTAAGGCTGATTTTGTTTGATGCCATAGAACGCATTGAGATTGCATTGAGAACGAAAATGATTTATCATTTAGCCATGAGTTATAACGGGTTGTGGTATTTGGATGCGTCGCTTTTCAACTCAGCCACCATTATTGTAAACGGAATTAAAAAAACTGTTCATCAAAAGTCCCCTAATCATTGCAGGAAAATATTTCATACATTTGGCTAATGTACTTAAGAATAATTGTGTTAATGACCATTTTGGCGGGCGTATTTTCCGGCTTTGCTCAGCAAAATCCTAAGCCGG
>CAZFKK010000048.1:13558-13839 GCA_964519735.1 uncultured Taibaiella sp. | reverse complement strand
TATGCAATATTTTCTTTATCATCATATGAAAAGGAGGTAACAAGCAGGTTTTCATTTGAGCTTATTACCGAAGCCGGTTTTGAAGTATATATTTCAACAACCTGCTCTGGATACTGGTCTCCCGGCCACTTACTGTATTCACCGTCAGCCCCACCACCCTGGGTAGGTCTGCAGGCAGGGCAATAGGGATAAAAGCATTGTGCAATTGCTGTTTTGAATAAGGTATTTCATCAGGCTGTATCAACCCGATCTCAAAAATATCACGGTAATCCGGGCCGTCT
>CAZFKK010000048.1:12022-13548 GCA_964519735.1 uncultured Taibaiella sp. | reverse complement strand
GGGATAGGGACAGATCAAATGCTCCGGCCACTCCGGCCTGAAGTGCATATTGAGGTTGAAAATGTATAAAAGCTTCTGATAAGGCAAAAGCAGTGTGCATTACCCCTATACCTGTAATACAAATATACACTTCAAGATCTGCCTGCCGGAATTGATGGGTTCCGGATGCAACAAAATGATCCTGAAGATAATGGATAAAAGGTTCGATTTCCTTCCGTGTGGCGGCAGCTAACAGTAATCGCATAAGAAGATATAGGAGACAAAGTTAAGCCTGTTTCAAAGGATATTGCTACTATTTTTTGTGAAATATGAGCAACATAGTACCTTTGCCAAAATCTACAATAGGTATTTATGGTATATTTGACAAGGGTGGAACACTTTAATGCAGCACATAAACTGTATAATTCCAACTGGAGCGAAGAGGAAAATAAAGAGGTTTTTGGCAAATGTTCCAATGCCAACTGGCATGGCCATAACTATGAATTGCATGTGACCCTTAAAGGAGAGCCTCACCCCGAAACCGGCTTTATTTTTAATGCTAAAACATTAGGTGAATTAATTAAGAATACTATTATTGAAAAGGTCGATCATCGTAACCTGAATATAGATGTACCCTTTATGGCGGGGAAACACACCAGTGCGGAAAACCTGGCTATTGGCATATGGAACGAACTACAACCCCTGATTCAGGTAGAAGGAGCAGTCCTGCACAGTATCCGGCTGTATGAGACGAATAAGATCTATGTCGAATATTTCGGTTAACCGTCGGCCGGAACCAGCCGAATCCTTACTCAGGTAAGGCCTCTCCAATCCCTGTCTTGCATATATTGATTTACAACATTTGAAACCCGAATACCGTGCTATGGCTTACAAGAAAGAAGAATCCTATGATGAAGATATTACTAACGACCTCATACAAAACTACGGCGCTATCATCAGCTCTTTAGGAGAAGATGGACAAAGGGAAGGATTACTTAAGACTCCCGAACGTGTGGCTAAGGCCATGCAATATATGACCCAGGGCTACCAGATGGATGCTTCGGAAATTTTAAATTCCGCTAAATTCAAGGAATCTTATAATGAGATGGTCATTGTAAAAGACATTGAATTGTATTCCCTTTGTGAACATCATATGCTTCCTTTTATCGGAAAGGCACACATTGCCTATATTCCGGATGGCTATATTACAGGATTGAGCAAGCTGGCCCGTGTAGTGGATTGTTATGCACGCCGGCTCCAGGTACAGGAAAGATTGACCCACCAGATCCTGGACGCTATCCAGGAAGCATTACATCCCCAGGGCGTAGCAGTAGTTATAGAAGCAAAACACCTCTGCATGATGATGAGAGGGGTACAAAAGCAAAATAGTGTGACGACCACTTCTGCCTTCAGCGGCCAGTTTCAGCAAAATGAGACCCGTTCGGAATTTCTGCGTCTGATCGCTTCTGATCTGGGTTAATCTCAAATGGCTTTGGATTATACCCTTAGTAAAGGTTAATGTTTTCTTCGAAAAATATATTTTTAAG
>CAZFKK010000048.1:0-12012 GCA_964519735.1 uncultured Taibaiella sp. | reverse complement strand
GAAATGAACAAATAATAGTATGTTTGTTTCTTGAATTTTTAAAAATGTGCGCTTCGATTTATGAAAACGTTAATTTATACGGCAACTGTCTTTACTCTTTTCGGCCTGGCGGCCTCCTGTAAAAAAGGAGACAACACTAAGCTGGATGATCATAATGAGCCTGTCTCGGAATTTATGTCCACCAAAGAAGGGTCCTGGTGGACCTATGGCTCCAATGAAGGTACGGTGACTACCAGGAGAGCTACAGGAAGAGACTCTCTTAAACTGGAACGTATCTATAATTATTATGAAACAACAGATACCAGCAGCAAATTTGTAACCCCTGAGTATTTTGCCAAGAACCAGGATCTCTATATCATGCTGGTGGACATGGATGGTTCGCAATCTAAATATATCAATGTCGTTGTGCAAAAGGACAGTGCACAGGTAGGAGATACCTGGACTAATACCGGTACCGTAAACTATTCGGGACTACCTGTACAGGTTTTGATTGAAGGTACGGTAACGGAAACAGATGGCAATATGACCATTAATGGCAATAATTTTACGGATGTGGTCACCATTAGCAATAAATTAAAGGCTAAAGTCATTGCCATGCCCACTTATGTCAATTGCGGTACAGTGACCATGTCCTTTAAAAAAGGTGTAGGCATTATCAAATCTGATTTCGACATTAATATATTATCGTATTATAGCAGGCGTTACACAGATTCATTGTTGCAGTACCATATAGTACCTTGATGGTTGTTGTGGAACGTTCCCAATCACCTCCTCAGCGGAACAGTTGACAATTTATAGAGTAGCTACAGGCGTTTTCACATCGTGGTAAAATAAGAAGCGCCAACCTTCATCCCGGCCCTGCTCTGCCCATTGCTGGCGAAATTCCATAGCCCGTTTGCCATCATAATCATATTTTGCCACATATTTTATCTTCATTTGTTTGAACTGGGGCGCTTCATCCCCTCCATAAAATACAATACCTTCCTCTGTCTTGATCTTAAACACGATATGATAAGGACTATGACCACCAATGCGCTCATAATGAATATAATCGTCTATCCAGCCCTCTTCTTCTTCTAACCATACCACCCTGGGATCCTGCTCCAGTCCTTCCAGTTCCTCTATATAATAAGAAGGAAAACCTTTTTCGCGGGCATATTCCATTTCCTTTCTATAAATATAGAACAGCGCATTAGGAAAAATTGAGGTATTGAGCCCCCCTGCATGGTCCTTATGCAGATGGGACAGCAATACCTTCGTCACATCTTCGGGATGGATATGGTGCGATGCCAGGTTTTCCGGCAAATGGGCTTTACCATCCGGATTATTAAACCCCAGGCCCGTATCCAGCAGGATTACATCCCGGTCATTGACCATTGCAAAAGGTTGTACCTCCACCAGTAAAGAGCCGGTGGGTCGCTCATTAAGCTCATCCTGCCCTGCGTGGAAAGGGTGAAACACTTTGTCATGACCAATGGTGAATGTTCCTTCCGAAAGCGGAAATATTTGTGTCATAAATTATGAATAATTAAAAAAAGCATTTAAAAGAAAACTATGCGCAGCTCTTTATGGCTACACTCTCGATAGAGAATTCCTTCCCGGCAATTGCATTATCGTTAAACCAAAATCTTACCTTTGCCCTCCAATACAATTTTGCATGAATCCACAAGACCGTTATGCCCTGCGTGGGGTATCCGCACAAAAAGAAGAAGTACACCAGGCAGTGGCAAAGTTAGACAAAGGACTCTTTCCAAAAGCCTTTTGTAAAATATATCCTGATTATTGGGGTAATGATCCTGATTATTGTAATATCATGCATGCAGACGGAGCCGGAACCAAATCGATTCTTGCTTATATGTACTGGAAAGAAACGGGCGATCTAAGTGTATGGAAGGGTATAGCTATCGATTCCATTGTGATGAATATTGATGATATGCTTTGCGTAGGCGCCACAGGGCCCTTTACCTATTCCTCCACCATAGGCCGTAATAAACAATTGATTCCGGGTGAAGTGATCGCCGAAATCATCAATGGCTCTCAAAGTTTTTTTGATACACTCAAAAGTTATGGTATAGAAGTCCATTTCATGGGCGGAGAAACTGCCGATGTGGGCGATGTTGTGCGTACCATTATTGTCGACGGTACCATGGCCTGCAGGATGCCCAGGAAGAAAATAATTACCACAGATCATATTCACCCGGGAGATGTACTCGTTTCTTTTGCCTCTTATGGTCGGGCAATTTATGAAAATGAGTATAACAGTGGCATAGGCAGCAATGGATTGACCAGTGCAAGACACGAATTATTGCATCATCAATATGCCACTACTTATCCGGAAAGTGTGGATCCTAATTTGCCTGAAGAAGTAGTTTATAACGGGCAATATAAAATGACTGATGCTACGGAAACATCATTGGATGCAGGTAAGATGATCCTCTCCCCCACCCGTACTTATGCCCCTTTGGTGTTGAAAATGCTGGAACAATACGCAGATCAGGTACATGGCATTATTCATTGTAGCGGTGGCGGTCAAACCAAATGTTTGCATTACCTGCCGGAAGGATTAAAAATCGTCAAAAATAATTTACTGCCCGTACCGCCCGTTTTCCGGATGATCCAGGCAGCAGCTGGTACTACCTGGCGGGAAATGTACCAGGTGTTCAATATGGGACAACGCCTGGAAGTATTTACCGATGCTGAAACAGCAAAGTCTCTCGTTGACCTGGCCGCAACCTTTCATATTGACGCGCAAATAAGCGGCTATGTGGAAGCAGCAGAAAAAAATGGTCTGCTTATAGAAAGTGAATTCGGAAGATTTGAGTATTAAATACAATTGATTTAATAGAAGAAAGATGAACCTGAATGAAATTCAGAAAGCAGTAAAAGCCGAAGTATTTCCAGAACTGAAGTCAACAGAGGTCCGTGAATTACTGATTGATAGCCGCAAGGTCATCCATTCAGCACAGGCTATGTT
Organism: uncultured Taibaiella sp.; assembly: GCA_964519735.1. Taxonomy (GTDB): domain Bacteria; phylum Bacteroidota; class Bacteroidia; order Chitinophagales; family Chitinophagaceae; genus Taibaiella. The sequence continues at coordinate 9,038 of CAZFKK010000048.1, read as the reverse complement.
TATTGCCATCAAAGGCAGTCACCGGGATGGCCATCTTTTCTTATCAGATGCGTATGCCAAAGGGGTACGCATTTTTTTAGTACATAACCTTCCGGATCCGGAACATTTTCCGGAAGCCTGTTTCTTAAAAGTGCCGGATACCCTGCAAGCCTTACAACAACTGTCTGCCGTGTACCGGCAACGTTTTCATTTCCCTGTTATAGGCATTACGGGTAGTAACGGAAAGACTATTGTCAAGGAATGGCTTTTCCAGCTCTTGTCTCCGGATTATAAGATTGTCCGTAGTCCGAAAAGCTATAATTCGCAGCTCGGGGTGCCTCTTTCCATCTGGCTGATGGAGCCCGGTCATAACCTGGGTATATTTGAAGCCGGCATTTCCCAACCGGGAGAGATGGAGCAATCCGAAAAAAGCATACTGCCTGATATCGGCATCTTTACCAATATCGGCGAAGCCCATAGCGAGGGATTTATGAATCTGCGCCAGAAGATCAATGAGAAGCTGATCTTGTTTCGCCGTGTCAAAGAACTGATTTATTGTAAGGACTATCCGGAACTCAATGAATGTATTGTACACTATCATGCTATCATCCGGCAGCAGGAAAACCAGGAACTCAAATTATTCACCTGGTCCCAAAAAACGGATGCCACCCTGCGTATTACTCAAGTGGAGAAGGTACTCAACAGCACGACGATTACCGCACTTTACCAGGAGCGTATCCTAAGCATTCATATTCCGTTTAGCGACAATGCCTATGTTGAAAATGCAATTCATTGCTGGTGCCTGATGTTACTCATGGGGATCAGCGATCAACTTATAGCAGACAGGATGGAACAGCTTCATCCGGTGGCTATGCGATTGGAATTGGTCCATGGCAATGATAACAGCACTATTATCAATGACACTTATAATTCCGACCTTACCTCTTTACAGATAGCATTGGATTTCCTCGAACAGCAAAAGCAACATCCCCGGAAGACAGTCATTCTTTCCGACATGCTGCAGATCAGCAAACCCGACGGAGATCTCTATGGAGAGGTGGCTCAACTCATCCAGCAAAAAAACATTCACCGGATCATCGGTATCGGACCAGCTATTAGTAAACATAAGCCTCTCTTCAGACAAAACAAGAAATTAAGGAGCCTGTTTTTTAAATCTACCGAGGAGTTTCTTAAAAAGATGCACCTCTTCACCTTCGAAAATGAAGCCATTCTGATCAAAGGAGCAAGGACCTTTAAATTTGAAAAGATCGAGAAACTTTTAGAGCAGAAGATCCATAAGACCGTAATGGAAATTAACCTCTCTGCAATAAAGCATAATGTAAATACTTACCGCACGCTGCTGGCGCCGGGAGTAAAAACCATGGCTATGGTCAAAGCTTATTCTTATGGGAACGGAAGCTATGAAATCGCCAATTTATTACAATTTATCGGTGTGGATTACCTCACTGTTGCGTATGTGGATGAAGGGGTATCTTTGAGAAAAGCGGGCATTACTGCACCTATTATGGTCATGAGCCCGGAAATAGGCGCCTTCGACCGCATGATCTCCTGGAAACTGGAACCCGAACTCTTTAGCATAGCTACCCTGATGCAGTTCCTGGAAATAGCAACTGCACTAGACTGTAAACAGTACCCGGTTCATATCAAACTGGATACAGGAATGCATCGTCTGGGTTTTGCGGATGAAGATTTAGACTCCCTGATTGATATACTCCGGCAAAGTACGCTTGTCAAAGTAGTGAGCATATTCAGCCATCTGGCCGGCAGCGAGGATCCGAAGTTGGATCAATTTACCAAAGAACAGGCTGCTAATTTCGACTCCATGAGTCATCGCCTGATGCAATCATTGTCCTACCAACCTTTGAGACATCTGGCCAACTCTAATGGCATCACCAGGCATCACGAGCTACACTATGATATGGTAAGGCTGGGTATTGGTATGTATGGTGTGGACAGCAGTAACAAATTGCAAAGTCAATTACAGCAAATAGCCACACTAAAGACTACCATTGTGCAAATCAGGTCACTAAAAGCCGGGGAAACAGTTGGCTACAGCAGGAATGGGCTGATCACCAGGGATAGCAGGATTGCTATTGTAAGTATTGGTTACGCTGATGGTTATTTCCGTGATTTCGGGAATGGAAAAGCTTATATGTTAGTGGAGGGTAAAAAAGCCCCCGTTATCGGTTCAGTTTGTATGGATATGTGCATGTTGGATATTACGGATATACCGGAAGCCAGAGAGGGCAACGAAGTCATTGTATTCGGGCACGCATTGCCGGTGCAGCAGCTGGCGCAATGGGCGGCAACCATACCCTATGAAATTCTCACCAGTATTTCTCAACGGGTCAACAGGTTATACGTAAATGAAGAATAGTCAGATTACCTAATCCTGGCAATCCTTACCGGGAGCGCACATGCCCTTCCTCATTTAATAATACCCAGTAAAATGGCCTTCTTGGTCATGCCTACCATATTCTTGACGCCTAACTTCTGCATAATAGCCAGGCGATAGGTTTCCACCGTACGGTAACTGAGGTGTAGCTTCTGACTGATCTCCTGGCTGGTATGTTCTTCAGCGATAAGTCTGAGTATAGCGATTTCACGTTCCGTCAGCGCCTCTTTACCGGGTAGTTTATGATGGCCTTTCCTTATTGAGCTCAACAGGATATCCTTTACCTCAGGCGACAGGAAATCTTCATGCGCATACACCTTTTCAATAGCTTCTATTAATAATTGTTGCTCAATGTTTTTAAGTAGGTAGCCCTCTGCTCCTGCATTCAGCATCATCTGTATATTATACAGGTTATCGTTAGAGGTCAATACAAGGATGCGGATATCGGGATAATGACTCCTGACCAACTGGATCAGGTCTGCTCCTTCCGGACCATTTCCCGATAAGTGGAGATCCAGCAGCAAAACATCGGGCTGCCGGACCTTCAGCCCTTCCAGCAAGGCATTTCCACTGGCATAGGTGTCGATAACCTCAATGCCAGAATAGGTGTGTAAAACGCTGCTGAATCCGGCTCTTACCAAAGGATGATCATCTGTTATCGCTACTTTTATCATACATTAAGAGGGACAATCCCATCTGTTTAAACCTGCTAATTTAAGTACTTATTTGTAATGCTGAATATGGCCAGGGGTTATCCGGCTAACTGACACCTAATATTTACGCACTTTCCACGCGCTGTATCCTTCGAGATTCAATCAACCCGGACCTGATCCAGGGGAAAAGTAATGTGTACGCTCAGTCCCTCACCCACTGTACGCTCCATTGCAAAAGTACCCTGATACAGGCTTACCCGTTTCTGAATACCGTATAATCCCATTCCTTTGCCCTCTTTTCTTTTCAATTGTACCTCTGCCATGCCCTTTCCGTTATCCTCTACAATTAACGTAATCTGGGTCTCTTCCTTATACAGGATTACTGTAGCTTCAGTAGCAGAAGCATGTTTGCGGATATTCTGGGCTAATTCCTGGATGATCCGGTAAATGGTCAGGGATAACTGGGTAGGAACCCGGCTAAAATCTCCGTAAATATCTATATGTGCTTTCAGGATATTGTCTGCAAAAATTCCCTGGCAGAATTCTTCAATTACCGTTGTCAATCCTTTTTGCAATAATTGTTCCGGCGCCAGGTTATGTGCGATCTGCCGTACTCCGGAAGCCGTATTCTGCAGCAGGCCTTGTGCAGCACTAAAATTAGCTGCCTGCTTTAACCATGGGTTAAGGTTAGCCTCCGCCTGAAGAAAAGTTTGTACAGCCGTAAGCTGGCTATTGATGTCATCATGCAGATCCTGTGCCAGGCGGGCTCTTTCTTTCTCCTCTCCTTCTATTCTACCCTGTAAGCGTTCTATTTCGTTCTTATGTTTTTGCTGCCTACGCAAATGCAGGTAACGCCAGAAACCCAGCATGGTCAATAAAGTGAAACTAAACAGGACACTCAATAATACCATATTCTGCCGGGTTACCTTTTTAAGCCCCTCACTGACCTGTAGGTTCTTCAATGCAATTTCCTTATCCTTTTCTGCAGTACGGAACCGGGTTTCCAGCTCATTTACATTGATCTTCACTTCCTTTGTTTTCAAGCTATCGGCTAACAGGCGCGCTTCCCTTGCTAATTCATAGGCCTGCTTATAGCTGCCTTTCCGGTAATGATACTCTGCCTTTACAGATACGTAAAAAGTGTAATCTCCGGAAGACATTTTTGCAATATACCGGCTAGCCTTTTGAAAACTCTGCTCCGCTTCATTAAATTGGTTGAGGTGAGCATGGGCTAGTCCTTCAAGGATATAAACAAGGTACTGAAATTGCACTTCCGACTTTACAATATCCGTTAATAAACGAGCTTCCTTAATGCAGACCAATGCCTCTTTATATTGTTCCATCTTCGTGTATAAAGATGCTTTGACTACCAGACCATAAATTAGAGCTTCCTTTTGGTGCTTTGTTCTGGCATAGGAAATGCCACTATCCAGGTTCTGTTTACTTTTTTCAAAATCCAAAGCGGAAAGCTGCCCGCGGGCGATATTAATATGATAAAAACCAATTAACGGTTGCTGGTAATTCATCTTTGCTAAGGATAAAGCTTTTTGATAAAAAGAGATAGATTTTTCTGTTTCTCCCAATTGCTGCATCACGCCCCCGATATTGTTATACACCCCACTGATGCGCTGGTTGTCCGGCGCAGCATTTATGGCTTTGAAATAGGATTCCAGTGATTCCTGGTACTTCCCCTGGCTTTGAAGGATCAATCCTTTGAAATGGTAAGCATTCATCATACAGTCTGATCCTCTTAAAGGTTCGCAGTGTTGCATCATCAAAGATATTTGCCTTAAGGCCAACTCAAACTTTCTTTCCTGTATATTAAGATCGATTAAAATCTCTAATGCCATGCGGGCCCCCTGATTAAAGGCAATTTTTTGACTGCTCCGGTAAGCCTCCGTAGCGAGTTCCCGCGCATGTTCAGGATCAGATTTGATCACCTGCCTGCTTTCCCTGACACTTCTAAGTATGATTGCAGTATCCCATTGCCCCTCAGTTAAGCTCCTTTCCAGGTAAATCTGACCGGATGCAGAAACACATATCCTAATGAAAAACAGGATAAATAAAGCTCCGAACAGGTTTAATTTTAATGATAACATACAATAATGCAGCTTACCTCCTAAAAACAAGAGGATCAAAGATAGTTATGCTTTGCGGAAAATTTTATTCTAATCTCGCGCGAAAGTCACATCAAATAACTGAACGACAAAAATATATGCAGGAAATTCCATACGATTCCTTCTATAGTGTAAACACTATACAAAATTGTAGCAATTCCACACTAATTTATCTTTATTTATTCATTTAATTTTGTTTGCTAAGAAAAAAATACCCGATTTCTATGTAAAGTTATCATTTGTACGACTCTTATGATGTTACTGATATTCCGATTGTTATTACCCGAGCCTGATTTTGTAAAGGTATAATATTTCAACTTTTACAATTAACTGCTGTTTTTTACATCCAGAATCCCTATTGTCAAATATCTTAAACTCCTTAAAATACGATTGATCATGCAAGTAAAACATCTACTTACCGCAGTATTACTGCAATTGAATGCGAAATACGGTTATAGCCGTCTCACGACGAGGTATTTAAAAAAAACGTACCTGGCTCTTTTATTTGTTGCAACAGGCAATTTAGCTGTTTACGCTCAAAATTTTGACTGGGTCAAAGGTATGGGAGGAACCGGTGTCGATCAGGCATGGAATGTAGCCGCAGATGGCAAAGGCAATGTGTATGTGACAGGATATTTTGATAAGACAGCAAATTTTGATCCCATCGGGAGTGGTGGCACACTTACTGCAACAGGAGGGTATGATGTGTTTCTTGTGAAGTATGATGCGGGTGGCAACTTCGTTTGGGCTAAAGGTATGGGCGGAAATAATAATGATAATGGCCAGGGCATAGCTGTAGATGATACAGGCAATGTGTATGTGACAGGTAATATTGGCGTAGGGACAGCAGAATTCAATCCCGGCGGCAGCGGTGGCTCTGTAACATCAGCGGGCAGTAACGACGTATTTTTAGCTAAGTATGATGCCGGAGGAAACTTTCTCTGGGCTAAAAGTATGGGAGGAACCGGCGCTGAGGATGCCAGAGCAGTGGCCATAGACCATGCGGGCAATGTATATGTGACCGGAGGCTTCAAGTCCGCTACAGCAGATTTTAATCCCGGAGGTACCGGAGGATCGATTACACTTACGGGAAGCACAAAGAATGGCGATATATTCCTGGCCAAATATGCCAAGGATGGTAACTTTCTTTGGGTAAATAAAATGGGGGGAGCCGGTAATAATCAGGGTTATGGAGTAGCCGTAGATGGCACGGATAATGTATATGTGACCGGCGCTTATTCCGCAACGGCGGAATTTGACCCTACAGGCAGCGGGGGTACGCTTACGGCAGTGGGAGGTAACGATATATTTTTAGCCAAGTACGATGCAGGCGGCAATTTAATACGTGTTCAAAGCATAGGGGGCAGTGCAGCCGATCATGGTATGGGGGTAGCTATTGATAGAACGGATAATGTGCTCCTGACAGGATATTTCGCATCAGCAACATTAGATTTTAATCCGGGCGGCAGTGGAGGAGTAATTAATAATACCGGTGGCAGCATTGATATATTCCTGGCGAAGTATGATTCCAGCGGCGGTTACCTCTGGGCCAAAAGCATGGGTGGCGCTAAACAGGACCATAGCCAGGCAATAGCTGTAGATGGTGTCGGCAATATCTATATTACCGGAACCTTTGAGTCGCTAACTGCGGATTTTAATCCCGGAGGCAGCGGGGGAATGGTTACCAACGCCGGAGCGTACAATATATTTGTTGCTAAATACGATAGGGAAGGAAACCACCTTTGGGCCAAAGGCATGGGTGGAAGCGGACATGATTGGGGTTTGGGGGTAACTGCAGATGGTAATGGAAATGCTTATGTATCGGGATATTTCAGCTCAGCAACTGCAGATTTTAACCCGGGAGGCGGAGGCGGTACGTTGGCTACTGCAGGTGGTTATGATGGATTTGTTGTAAAATTTGCCTGTGTGGATACATCTTCATCTTACCTTACGGTAGCTACATGTGAGGTGAATTATACATTTAATGATAGTATTTATACATCGGATGGTTTATATACCCGGCAATTCCGCAATACCCTGGGTTGTGACAGTACGGTTACGCTTGATTTAAGCTTTTACCAATTAGATCCAATCATTACAACGGACAGTTTTACATTAGGCGTGAATGGCAGTTATGCCACTTACCAGTGGATCAACAACAATGTACCTATTCCCGGTGCAACAGGAAGTACCTATACGGTAACGGCAAACGGCGATTACCAGGTAGCTGTTACCAATGAATCCGGCTGTGCAGACACTTCCGAAGTTTACCCGATCACCAATTATACAACAGGTATTGAAACAATTGCAGCCCTGGCTGCACAAATAAATATTTACCCCAATCCCACTGATAATATAGTATATATTGAAGCTCCGGGTAAAGTAAAGGTAACCATTACCGATATACAAGGACGTGCCATCGGAGCAATTAAAGATGCAGGTCACCTATCTCTAAATGAACTGACGGAGGGCATCTATCTGTTTCATATAACAGATGGAGAAGGCAGGTTAATCAAAGTGGCAAAAGTGGTAAAACAACGAAATTAAAAGATGGAAAACTGAATATCTCCATCCTAAAATATTATGGTTATACCCCGTTTTAAAGTTTCAAAACGGGGTATAGCTATTTTATCCGGGCATGTGGGCATCTGTATTTGCCGGAACTCAGAGAATGCTGTACTTTTGAATTCTTTTCGTTGCCCGGTCTAACCACAATCCATGGATCCACTTCGTTCCGTTCATGTAACCCGTTATATTCAGCCCCTTAGGGAAGGGGGTTCTCTTCCGGCACTCGCAGAGGCCGATGATGGCTTTTTATACGTAGTCAAGTTCAGGGGCGCCGGGCAGGGAGTCAAGGCCCTTATTGCCGAACTCATAGGCGGATTGCTGGCTAAGACTTTAGGATTAAAAATGCCGGAGCTGGTCTGGGCTTACCTCGACGAGGCTTTTGGCAGAACAGAACCCGATGAAGAAATACAGGATTTGCTAAAAGCCAGCATTGGCAGGAATCTTGGCATTCATTACCTTTCCGGCTCTCTCACCTATGACCCGGTTGTTGCACCTTTAGATGCCTATACCGCCTCTCAGATCGTCTGGCTGGATTGTCTTTTACTGAATGTAGACCGTACCCCACGCAATACCAACCTATTAGGTTGGCAAAAGGAGTTATGGCTGATAGACCACGGGGCCTCCCTTTATTTTCATCATTCCTGGAATAACGCCATGGAATTGGCGGTCAAACCCTTTGCCCAGGTCAAAGACCACGTGTTGCTGCCCCAGGCCACTGCCCTGGAAAAAGTAGATGAACAATTCAGGTCCCTATTACATCCAACACTTATTGAAGAAGTAGTGCAGATGATTCCTGAAGAATGGCTGCAGGAGGACCACCCTTTTGCTTCTACAGAAGAGCATCGGGCCGCATACACCTCCTTCCTGAACACCAGGATATTACATTCACAACAATTTGTAAAAGCAGCCGGCGATGCAAGAGATGAGCTTATATGAGTACGCCGTGATTCGTTGGGTACCCCGCGTAGAGCGGGAAGAATTCCTGAATATAGGGGTACTTGTCTATTGTCCTTCCCTTCAATTCCTGGAGCTCAGGTTTTATATGAATGAAGCTAAAATGTCCGTTTTTTGCCCGGATACTGACTTCGAATTGTTGCGGAAGCAGTTAGCAGCATTTGAGCAGATTTGCAGCGGAGCCTCAACCGGCGGCATGATCGCGCGTCAACCCCTCCATTACCGTTTTCGCTGGCTGGCTGCCAACAGGAGCACCATTATCCAGTTTTCCAAAATACATCCCGGCTTTTGTACCGATCCCGGTCAAACACTTACCCATTTATTGTTACAGCTAGTCTCATAGCTGCCCTA
>CAZFKK010000047.1:402-14307 GCA_964519735.1 uncultured Taibaiella sp. | reverse complement strand
TATTTCAAAGAAAGTTGAAAAATACCCGGAACCCCTTGACACAGGGTTGTCACTCCCCCCTTTTATCTTTGTATTCAGAAAGATAATCTCCTAAAAAAAACGTTATGAGCGACACAACAACAGCAAGTATTTCCAGGGATCAAGTGATCAGTCCTGCAGAATTACTAGCGCACTGGCAGGGCCACAGAGGGCTGACCAGAAAAGTTATAGAAGCATTTCCCGAAGAAGCATTTTTCGCCTACAGCCTTGGAGGAATGCGCACTTTTGCGGCCATGGCCATGGAGCTCCTCGCCATTGGCAGTCCCGGGATCCGGGAGATTGCAACGAAGGAAGGAGAGCCGCTCAACGAACACTTTGAGCAAGCCACCAGCAAAGCCATCCTACTCGAGTTATGGGACAAAGCTACGGATGAGATCAATGAATACTGGGAACAAATTCCTATCGAAAGATTTCATGACCGCATCACCACTTTCGGGCAATATGAAGGAAGCGTATATTCCTCCATACTCTATTTTATAGACAATGAAATACATCACAGAGGCCAGGGTTATGTTTACTTACGCTCCCTGGGCATAGAGCCGCCGCCATTCTGGGCACGATAGCAGGACTTCCGCCTACACCCTGACAACAAAAATCAATAAGACAAGCAGGTAAGAAGTGCATTGCAAAAAATCAGCCGGAATTGAACTCTTTTCAATTCCGGCTGATTGCTACCCGCCAAACGATGGGTTTTCAACGAGGCTCCTTAGTGACCCGGGTCAGAGCCTTAGCTGCACTCCGGCCAATAATCGCTTCACCTGTTCTTTCAGGCTTTCCGGTTCCAATATCCTTGCATGATCGCCAAACATCAGGTACCACCGGGCAAAGGCCTCTTCCATACCTGCTATCCTGAAAGTCATTTCTATTTCATCCCCGGTCACTTTCTCAGCAACAAATCCATAATATTTCCTGGAATTTTTGATATACCCAATCATCTTTTTATCCACAGCCAGCCGGATGGTCGTGTGGGGAATGGACGCTTCTTTCTTCCGGTATTCATCAAGCGTACCATGGACGAGGGTAAATAATTTTCCGGTCCGTTTGATACTTAAGATCCGGTCGGAGCGAAATTGACGGTAGTCCCTGCGCAAGTGGCAATATCCCATCACATACCAATAATTATGTTCGTGGAAAAGTCCGATGGGCTCTATCGAACGCTCTGTAAGCTCCTCTGAATAAAAAGATTGGTATTGCATATCCACCTGCCTTTTTTCAGCAATGCTTTCAAAAAGAAGCGCCAGTGCATTGGGCAGGTGCTCCTTAAACAGCTCCTGGGCCGGATGAACAAACACCTGCGCTTCCAAATTGCTGATCCAATCTTTTTCACTACCCCGTAACACAGATTTCACCTTATACATGGCTGATTCATGATAAGCGCCCAGTGCTTTATCCGCAAAGTGCTGCATCAGCTTTTCCGCCGCCACGAAGCTTCCCGCTTCCTCCCGGGTAAACATAACCGGAGGCAGGCGATAGCCTTCCATAATAGAATAACCCATACCCGCTTCACTGAGAACAGGTACCCCAGAGGCCTCCAGGCTACGTATATCCCGGTATATCGTTCTCAGGCTCACCTGGAAGCGGTCAGCCAGGTCCTGCGCCTTAACCAGGCGCCGGGACTGCAGTTGAATCAGGATGGCTACAATGCGATCAAAACGGTTTAACGGCTCAGGATTCATAAGTGTAGGATGTGCCGCTCAAAGGTAGGAAGATTTCCCCGGAGCTGTTCATCGCGCGATCAACGTAAAGTATCCGGGGGCACATTCAAAGACAAAGAATCCCAGAGAATGGTGCCCTTAATGCCCAGCCTTAATACCCAGTATTCGCTGTCCCGATTGCCGGACATGACAATGATACTATTGTTGTGCACTACAGCAGGTGCCTGGAGTATGATCTCCGGCAGAGGAACGGAGGTGTCCTGCTGCTGCACTAAGCCTCTTTCGCTGAACGCCATCTCCGGGTCCCTGCTACAGGAACCGGCGCCTATCAAGGCAGCGAGCAATATATAGGATTTCCCCGGGAACCGGCAAGAGACCGGATAAAAGATCATCATGAAAATTGCATCTATTTGCTTGTCAACAATACTAAAGGCTTCTTCCTTTATTCCGGAACTTTCCCCGTTTCTTAAAATAAAATTCATGCGCCTACCTTATCAGGGATACATCTCCCTTAATTACCTTGACCGTACCTTCTGGAGGCAATGCCACTACGATCCTATAATAATATACGCCGGCATCCGCGCTTTTACCCTTGTAATTGCCATCCCATCCCTGCCGGGGATTCCGGGTTTCAAATACCAATTGTCCGTAGCGGTTAAATATTTTAAATTCCAGCAGCCTCTCAAATTCCAGGTGCTCTATTCTGAATACATCGTTGAGGCCGTCCCCATTGGGAGAGAAGGCATTCGGTACCCCTGAATTGGATTTGTATTCCACATTTATTTTCACGTTGGCAGTGGCCTTACACCCATATTGGTTAAACCCCGTTACCGTATATATCATGGATTTCAGAGGCCTGGCCCAGGGATTTTGCACCGTGGCAGCGTTTAAGTAGTCGACCGGCGTCCAGGACCATTTAATGGCGTCACTTCCCGAATTCAACTGTATGGAATCCCCATAGTTAATCGTAGTATCTTCAGGCGATAGCCAGTCGAATTCAAAGAAGGGCGGCAGTATGGTGATCATAAAGCTGTCACTTTCGGTACAATTAGCCAAGGGAGTGCTTGCCCTGATGGTTTTCCTATATTCCCCCGGCAGCGCAAAGAACTTATTGACCACGTCATGATCATTGCGTAAATAATCCGGTGGCGACCATTGATAGCTATATTCGATCCCCTCCGGCGCTACAGAAACCACAATATCAACAGAATCGCCGAAACAGGCAATGATGTCAGGAGTTGTAATTTCCGGATAGGGCTCTACAGTTACCAGATAGCTGGCGGTACGCGGCGGGCAGGTGGCCGGCGCCCCGGGCTGAAATACGGTAATGTTATATACACTTGTTATCGTCGGTATGGGGTGGATCTTCAGCGCATTTACATTGGGTACCAGGTGCGCAGGTGACCATATAAAGTTCAGGGAAGGGGCTATTTCCGCTTCTATGGTAATTTCCGTGCCGGAGCAGACGGTATCTAAGGGCGTGAGTATCTTTACATGAAGCGAATCATATATCCATACGGTATCGCAGGAAATGATATTATCCGCCCCTTCACAGTCGCAGGGAGCAAGCATACTGATGATCACATGCTTAGGATCGGAAGCTCCCGATGGCAACAAGCCTTTGATCTCTATAGTGGCATTAGCCTGGTTGGCCGGTATCACTATGGAATCCGGTATCCATTGATAATCCACCTCGTTTACCGCATCTCCTTCTATAAGGTATTTCAGGGTTACCGGCTCCTGTTTCGGCTTGATTTTATACTGTAGCGCAACGGGCTTACAACCCCTTACACAATGCTTCTCCGTCGAATTGGCGCCACCTCCGTTAACCTGCCCGCTGCTGCTTACAAAAATAGCGTCAAAATCAAATTTAAAGGTAATATTGTCTAATGCCCTGTTTGTCTTAACCGGGGCATAAGCGCGGGGTGTGATGGGAAAAGCCTCCGTGTTACTGCATACAGAGTGATAGAGTACGCCACGTGGGTCTATTCGGGAGACTCCCGGGTGATAGTGTTGTGCTGGTCCAAAATAGCTGCCAAACATTAAACCGGAAAAGTTGGGTTCGAAGACTGAAAAGTAAAAGGAGGAGGCCGTCACCTGGAAAGCATCAGCCGTCAGGGGCACACCTCGTTGCGACTCACCGATACATGCCACAAGTATATTGCCGCAGATATCTACCATCATGGCAGAGACCACAATACCACTGTTGGGTACTCCGGCCAGTCCATCTCCACCCGTCCTGGTAGCGGCTATGGAGCTTGTTAGTGTAGAATTCAATTTATCTAAAAAAACAAATCCGTTAGTAGCACCTTGTGCCGGGGTGTTGGTAATGGGGTAATTGCCGGTGGTCCTGCCGGCCACAAAGAAATTATTGGCACAGTCAAAGGAAAGACGCATGGCTATGTCCTGGCCGGCAGTACCTAGGTAGGTAGTCGCCAGCAGCTGATGAGCACTGTTGTCCATCAGTAAGGCAAAACCGTCAACACCTCCCGGAGCAACGGTCTTATAGGCTCCCGGCGTTGTGGGGAAATTATTGCTTGCCGTATAACCCACTACACCTACTGTATTGTTCTTCGGGTTGTATTCGATACCGATTCCTCCATCCCAGCCTCTGCCCCCTATATAGGTACTGTATAGCAATCTATCCAGGCCAGGGGACATTTTGAACAGCACAGCATCCCAACCGCCACCTGAAATAGCCTGGGAGGCATCTGAAGTTGTAGGAAAATTAGCAGAACCAGAATTGGAGGTTACCCAAATATTGCCTGCATTATCAAGGGCAATATCCGTGGGATTGGAATAGGTGCCTGGTTCCAGTTCACTATAAACGATAGTAGTACCCATCGGGGATGACTCGATGCCAGATCCGCCTATGTATGTAGATGCCAAAAGGGTACTGCCGTCCTCTGAAAAACGGGCAATATAGATATCCGATGATCCGTTTATAGTTGTCTGGTAGGCCCCTACTGTAACCGGCATAGTAGCCGTAGTAACGCAGCCGGACAAATACATCTCATTATCCGTATTTACTCTTATCGTATTAGGCTGACAGGTGGCTGATGTTCCGCCAAAATAGGTAGAGAAAATAAGCGTCGATCCATCCGGGTTGTATTTGTTTATGGCTGCAGTTTGAGATGGGAATGCAGTTTGGTAAGCACCCGTAGTGGTAGGCCAGCCTGCACCGAGCGACCGGGCCCCTGTATAGGTGTTACCCTCTTTGTCATAGGCGGTAGTATGTGCATAATTGGCATCTCCAATTCCACCACTGTATGTAGCAAAGACCAAGTCGGGATCTATAACCAAAGCATGCTGTGTGCTATAGCCTTCCGGAAAATCAAACGTTATCCGGCCTTTCTCCAATTTGTATTTACTCCTTACCGGCATCAACCTTCCTTCAATTTCCTGGTAAGTATAAGGCGCTTTTTCTATGACTTCATTTACGGTAGTCCTGATCCTCAGGTGCCCTTCTTCCGTGAGGCTGGGGCTAACCCCATCAAAAGACAATACAATCTGTCCGGGATCAGCGCCGGGAGCTACGACTAAGTCGTACTTGATGGATTGTATGCCATTAGCATATACCTTCACGTCTATGCCGTTGTACACGTTTTTTCCTGCCACTACTCCATACAAGGCCACTTTACCTGCCCATTTAGAAGGATCGTTTCCGATAAAGTAATTCTGATAATGGTTACGTTTCGAGTGGGCTGCATAGGCCACATTGCTATTAGCATTTACAAAATTCACCTTATAGGCGTGGTAGCGTATTGTTTCTTTGCTTAGATCGATATCGTCATATCCATGTTCCCCGCAGGTTAAATCATGCCTCCTGTTGAGATCTTCAAGACTTACGAAATTATAGACAAAACCTTTTTCGGTAAGGAATACGGCTCCGCCGGGAATTTCGGCCTTGAACTTAGCCTCGCTGACCCACTGGCCTTTGTTTTCGATAAAATCAATGGTATGATTCGAAGACTCATGATTATGCTCATGGGCGCTGCTGCAGGGAACGAGGAAAGTCATCCAGACTACAGTTAAGCGTAATACTGTAAATATGCGGATCATAAGCTCATTTTTTTTCTTAATCAAGAATTACAGAGGTCACACGGATTTATAGATCCCTCCGCAAAGTTGCCCGGACAAGGCGGCTTTGCGGAGGGCGTTTATCAATTTGATTATCTTCCTTTCACCAGTTTCATTCTAAGTTTACTCCCCCTCTCGTTAATCTCAACAAAATAAATCCCCTCCACATATCCATCCATATTCAAAGTAAATGTGGTACCGTATATCGCTGACTGCTGCTGTACTATCTGACCTACCACATTCACTACGCTGATCGTTGCATTTTTTAATGCCCGATCCGTTTGCAGGGTTACCCAGCTGTCGGCAGGATTGGGATACAACTGGACCCGGTTGCCGATACCCAGATCGTTGACGCTAACCCCCACTTCCACTGTGACACAATCTGAAGTGTCACTGCAGTCGTTTGTGGTAACGATAACGGCATAATTGCCGCTCATTGTAGGTATAAATGTCTGACTGATAGCATCGACTACGTGTGCATAATTTTTATCGCAATCTACCCATTGGTAGCTTTGTGCTTGACCGGTGCTCAGGGTAGTCCCTGATAGCGACACTCCAGGTACAGGTGTGTTGTTAATCGTCAGGTTCAGCACTACCCCACTATCGCAACCGGTTGCATTCGTAAAAGTTGCGAAGTAAACCCCACTTTTGTCGTACACCCTACCGTTGAAATCGAAACTATCACAGACCGATACGGTAACAGATCCGGCATTACTATGGCCAATAGTGAGATCGTAAATGATGTTACTGTCACACATCACTACATTGCTATAGCGCTGCACATAGGTTCCCGATGCTGTATAGGTTTGCCCGTTAATGGATACTGAATCGCAGTAATGTCCGCTCACTTCAGTATTGGAAGAAGCCTTCCCCGTAATCGTCAGGTTAAGCGTTACGATGCTGTCGCATTTAGCAGCAGAGGCAAAGGTATCTTTATAAGTTCCGCTTGCAGTATAAATCGCCGTATTAAAAATAAAGCTGTCACAAGTTGATTCCGTAAAAGTAGTATAAACCTGACATCCCTGGTTGAGCCTGAGCAGGTATGCATCATCCCCCCCCGCAGAGGCAATACTACCGGGACTAAATTTTGACGATGCTGTTCCATAAAAGAAACCTGTTACAAACACACTGCCATTCGTGTGCACAGCTACGCTAAAAGCACGATCGACACCTGCCGACCCCATGCCTTTGACCCAGAGGAATTCGCCGCTGGGGCCATACTTGACCACAAACCCATGTGCACTGCCCGCGGTGAGTTCCCCTCCGCTACCACCAATGTTAAAATCTGCGTTCTCGCCAAAGTCCCCTGCTACATACGCATTACCGGTAGCATCTACAACCAATCCGCTCCCCTTATCCGCATTTTTTCCGCCCATGCCTTTAACCCAGAGGAAGGTACCGGCAGGATCGTACTTGGCTAAGAAGACATCAGTACCAGCTGCGTTAACAAGACCTCCGCTGCCACCGGGGTTGAAATCTCCCGTCCGCCCATAAGACCCTGCCACAAACACGTTGCCGTTAATATCTGTGGCTACTCCAAAACCACGATCACTATTACCCGTTCCTCCCATGTTTTTAGCCCAAAGAAAGGTACCACCAGAATTATACTTGGCTAAGAATATATCTTCAAATCCTCCCGTAGTAAGAGCCCCTCCGCTGCCACCTGGGTTAAAGTTGGCTCCATTCGCCGCAAACGTCCCGGTTATTAACACATTACCGTTAGCATCTGTGGTTATTCCAAAACCCATATCTGCACCAGTACCGCCTATTCCTTTAGCCCAGAGGAAGGTACCATTGGGATCATACCTGGCTACAAATATATCATTATTACCTGCAGCGGTAAAAACACCACCACCGCCACCGGAGTTAAAATTTGCTACACCTGTAAAATACCCTATTACACATACATTACCATTAGCATCCACAGCTATTCCCTGTCCATAATCTGCGCCAGTTCCGCCCATCCCTTTAGTCCACAGGAAGGTGCCGTTGGGATCGTACTTGGCTACGAACACATCATAATTGCCGGCTGATGTAAGGGTACCACCACTGCCTGCAGGGTTAAAATTTGCTGTAGTCGAGTTAAAATACCCTATTACGAAAGCATTACCTTTAGCATCTACAGCTACTTTGTAACCAATATCGGTACCAGTACCCCCCATCCCTTTGGCCCAAAGAAATTTGCCGGCAGGATCATATTTTGCTAAGAATGCATCATCACCACCTACAGCGGTAAGCTTACCATTGCTGCCCCCGGCATTAAAATCTCCTTCCGTGTTAAATGACCCGGTTACATACACATTACCGGTAGCATCTGTAGTCACTCCGTAGCTGACATCGGCGCCAGTCCCGCCCATCCCTTTAGCCCACGCAAAATCAGCATCCTGAGCACCTACCTGCTGTATATAACCTGCTAACAAGAAAACTACACTTGCAATTTTGATAAAAGAGGGTCTACAGCTCATTATTATGTTCATGTAATTCATTTTTCTCATCTTTTGTTATTTATTTTGTTGTTAAAAATAGGATGGCCATACATTAGGTCAAAGATGAAGGATTGCCGGTTAAGGTATTACTATCTAAAGTAATATTTTATTTTTATTAATATTAGTTGCTGTTTTAGCGACAAGGCCTACGTATCCTACCTTTAGCGATAAAAGAGCCTATAGGGATCCGTAATTTTTCACTTTACCCTGACAGAGATATGCCCGTTTTTAAGGCAATATGCATAATTTGTGCAACGATAAGAACCGGTAAACCTTAAAATCATCCTCTTGAAACCTGCCTCCTCCATATTGCTGCGCTGTTTGCTGTGTTGCTGTGCTTTCTGGACCAGCAAGCTTGTGGCCCAGCAATCTACCGAGCCGTATTACGAAGTCATCAGGCTGAGCAATATTACCTATTTCGCACAAGATTCCCTATATATAACGAAATTAATAGAGCAGGGAAAAGCGTTGGAGCGACGGGAAATATTGGACAGTGCTATTCCTTTTTACCAGGAAGCTTATGAGCTTTCCGTAAAAACAGGCTATTCAAATGGTATCCTCCAGGCCCTGTATTTCATAGGCGGGGTGCATCTTCGTCAGAGCAGGCTGGATGAGGCATTAGGCTATTATCAGAAAGCGCTTTTCTACTACAGGAAAAGTAACCGGACCCACGATATCCGGGTATATGATATTATGGTCGCCACCTATGGCAATATGGGGACGCTTTATTTCTTTAAGGCCGATTATCAATTGGCAGCGGCCTACCTGGACAGCTCCCTCCAAGTCAACGAGCATATTAAGGGCGGAGAGGACAGCAGGGCCAATACCATGATCAACCTCGGGGCGGTGTACCTGAGGCTGAAACAGCCGGAAACCGCCCTGAAATATCTGGATCGGGGCGAGGCTATCTGCAGGGCCAAACAATACCTGCCGTTTCTGATCCCTGCCCTTAACAATAAGGGGGAAGCCTACCTCCTGCTCAACCAGGAAGAAAAGGCTATGGCTTGCTTCCGGGAGCAATTGAAACTTGCTGATAGCATGAAGCACCAGATCGGGCTGATCGGCGCTTATACCAGCCTCGGCGATGTCATGCTCCGGAAGGACAAGCCCAGGGAGGCCCTTGCCTACCTGGAAAGAGCGGAGCGTATGCTGGACCCCAATAATCCTTATCAATCCTTCCTTGAGGTACGTAAGCACCTGGGTTTTGCCTATTTCCAGTTAAAGGATTATGCCCGGGCAGAACAGCAGCTACAAGAAGTATTACAACATGCCGAAGACCTGGAGATCAGGGATGAGCTACCCCAGATACACAAAACACTGGTACAACTCTACGAGGCCACAAATCGCTATCAAAAGGCTTTATACCATCAGCAGCAACTGGCGCAACTGACTGACAGTATCTTTAATAAAGAAAGAATAAAAGAGGTGAATGAGCTGGAAGTGCGCTACCGCACTGCAGAGAAAGATAAGCAACTGCTGCAGGAACGCGCCAGCCTCCGTGAAAAAGAAGCCCGGCTCAGGGAACAAAATTTCCGGATGGCAGGCATAGCCCTGGTCTCCCTGCTCATCATAGCCCTGTTGATCCTCCTGTACCGCAATGCCCGCCATCGTCAGAAAGCCACACTGAAAGAGGAAGAAACAAAACGACTACAGGCCATGATAGAAGGCGAGGAAAAAGAACGCAGCCGTATATCGCGGGAACTGCATGATGGTATCGGCGGCATGCTGGCTTCCGTAAAGATGAACCTGTCTGCGGTCAACAAAACTTATCCTGCCTTCGAAGGGAAGACCCAACTGGACCACATCGCTCAAATGCTGGGGGAAACCACAGCGGAGGTACGCCGTACGGCCCATAACCTGATACCAGATGTACTGACCAAATACAGCCTGGAGAAAGCGCTGAATATGTATTGCAACGATATGAACACCACCAATCAACTACAGGTAACGGTACAGTGTCATGGCATAGCAGGTAAATTGCACAAAGCTACCGAACTGATGTGCTACCGTATGGTACAGGAACTGGTACAGAATATCCTGAAACATGCCCAGGCTACTCTTGCCTCGATACAGGTAATGCTGGTGGAGGGAACGCTGGGCATCATCGTAGAAGACAACGGACATGGATTTGACCCTACAGCGCAACCTCTTACGGGCATAGGATTAGACAACCTCCGTTTCCGCGTCAAAGCCCTGCAGGGCACTATGGAACTCTTATCTCAGGAGGATAAAGGTACTACGGTGCATATCTTGTTTGATGTCGATAAACTGGGGCGTGGTACCTGACCTCAGGCCCTTCCTTAAATCAGATGGGTCTTTTTCCTACCCGGGGATGTATCCACAAAGCCACTAAAGTATATTACTGACATAAACTATATCTTTGCTTTACCATAATGGTCATTCTACTTTCTTTACCTAAGTTATACAACTATGCGCATCAATGTTGCCATTACAGATGATCATCCCATGATCCTGCAGGGAATGAAGCTCATGTTCTCCAACTATGAGCATATCCACCTTTGTGGTGTGTACCAGAGCGGTAAGGAGTTGCAGGAAGGCCTGGCCCAGGTACAGCCTGATGTGTTGCTTTTAGATATACAGCTCAGCGACAAAACCGGAGATGAGCTGATGCCGGAACTGATGCAGCAATACCCGGAGCTCAAAGTACTGGTCGTCACCAACTTCGACAGTACCATGTATGCCCGTAAAATGCTGTTGCAGGGCGCCCTGGGATTCCTGTTGAAAACTGCAGATGAATCGGAGTTAGTCAAAGCGATTGAAACGGTCTATAACGGACAACAGTATATTGAGCAAAGCATAGCAGACAAGATGGCCAATGAGACCGAACGCAACAAAAGGGTCAACACCGCTAAAAGCACCTTAACGGAGCGGGAAAAAGAAATACTGCAACTCATCACGGAAGGTAAAACAGACCGGGAAATAGCCGGACTGTTATTCCTGGGCGTAGGTACCATAAAATTCTACCGTAACGGCTTATTGCTAAAGTTAGATGTACCCAATACTGCCGGTTTGGTAGCCAAGGCTTTTAAAATGGGATTGGCGAAATAAATGAAAAACAAATATCCGGGCTAAATCGTTTCCAGTGAACAATTTTTGTTGTAAATTGTCCTTAGTATGATAACTATAAAAAAACAATAACCATCATGGCAAAAGCAACAAGTAAAAAACAAGAAAAAAAAGCTCCGGCAGCAGCCGTAAAGACCAACAAAGCTGAGGCTACCCAAACGAATATCGGCATCAGTGAATCTAACAAACAGGCCGTGGCTGATGAATTGAACCAGCTTCTGGCCGATGAATTTTTATTGTATACCAAAACACGGAAATTCCACTGGAATGTCGAAGGGGCACAGTTTCATGACCTGCACCTGTTTTTTGAAAAGCAGTACACCCAGTTAGCGGACATTATGGATGCCGTAGCAGAACGGATCAGGAAGATCGGGCATTATGCCATAGGATCCATGAACCAGTTCCTGAAAGAAGCATCCTTACTGGAACATGAAAGCTACGGTACACCCGCATCCGCCATGTTGCAGGAGTTGCTGGATGATCATGAAACGATTATCCGGAGATTACGTTCGGATATCGATTCTTTCGACAATAAATACAAAGATGCCGGAAGCGCCGATTTCATTACCGGCCTGATCGAACAACATGAAACCATGGCCTGGATGTTAAGGGCCACTGCGAAGTAGATCAGGTAATCCTAAATTCAAAATCAATTCGAGCTATGCAACAAGAGATAAACGAGCACCCGCAATTTGCTACCGTAACCGAGGTAATGGCCTGGCTGGAAAGCAAAGGCTATACTTATGATTTCAACCTGGATCATGACTGTATCACCTATGATTCCGGGCAGAAAAGGTTAGACCCGGATGAGTTCCATATTGATAAAGTCTTCCGTTTTGAAGGTATGACTGACCCCGGCGATGAAAATATCGTTTATGCGATCTCTTCAGACGAACCACAACGGATCAAAGGAATATTGATGAACGCTTTCGGTGTTTATTCAGATCCTATTTCCGACAGGATGATCAAAAAGCTGAATACACCCGGATAACGGCCGGGCTAAAACCCAACCTGCCGGACAGTAGAAAAAAAAGAGAATGCCTCCCGGTCGTATCGTAACCGGGAGGCATTCTCTTTAGAAGGCATTTCTATAATCCTCCTTACGGCTGATATAGTATTTTCTACATGGGTGTCAGGTATTGCGTAGAAGAATATCCTTCTATGCCCTCTGCTGTCCGTATCAGGTACCAATCATCATTGTATTTACTCAATAACGTAACCGATGATTCATGAGCAGCTTTGCCCAGGATAGGTTGATCCGTACCCGGTCCTTTGCGTACATTGAGATTGGATTGCTGGGTCGCCACCCTTAATTGGGAAGATGCCGCTGCCGGCGCCACATTAATATTCATGACCAGGTCTCCTGCTCTGAAATCCGGATCGATCTTATTATATACGGCCCAAAGGTTGTCCTTTGCCTGGCCTGTTGGTACCTCTCCGTCAATGTAAAGCACGTTATCCTGTTCCCTTACCTGCAGGCCAGCTGCCCCGCTTGCATTGGCTGCAGTAATCAATGCTGCATATTTATCCTGTAATGCCATAATATTATTTGAGTGTTTAAAAAATAAGTAGCTGAATGAATAAAAAAATAAAAAAGACAAGCCTTATTTAACCGTCAGGTTGTTAACGACCTGCTTCGGACGTAAGGCATCCAGCGCCGGTTTTAAATTCATCCAGTCTTCCCTGTTAATTTCACCTGTAAGGGTAACTACACCCTCATTTACACTGGCAGAAACACCCGTGTATCCCTGCATTAAAGCATTGACGCCGGAAATAAGCGTTTCGTCCGGGTTAATCACTATAGGAGGTTCTACGGTTCCGTTGTTCACCACAGACTTGACGCCTGCAATACTTTTGACTTCAGCTTCCGTATTGGCCCTGGCCACTTCATCTGTAAACTGGCCATCTATGGTGGCAATACCGTCTTTTACCTCAACAGTAATTCCAGGCGTCAATTGGGCTTCAATTTTAGCCTGCGCTTCCGCATCTTTTTGGGCCTGAGATTTGCAGGAGGTCATTCCCAGCGTGATCCCCGCTACGAAAACCAGGGCAATACCGATGTTTTTTACATTCATGAGTAGAAAATTTTAAGATGAAAAATTAATAAAAAAATTGAAAATATGTATTCCATAAGTATTTGTGTGAAAATAACATCTTACCCCTATAATAAGTTCATTGTATCAAATATTTAACGTAAACTTTCTCTCTTTTCCAGCCGGATGCCTAAAGAAAATCCCTGCATCGAACCAGAGTGAATGCCTCCGGTTCGATGCAGGGATATACATTATCCTGCAGGGAATTAGTTAACTATGAAACAAATACCTGTAATCCGTAACGGGTACATAGGTCTCTTTAATCGTCCTGGCACTTAACCAGCGGTAAAGGTTAAGCACAGAACCGGCTTTATCGTTGGTGCCGGAGGCTCTTGCGCCGCCAAAAGGCTGCTGTCCCACCACGGCGCCGGTAGGCTTATCATTGATGTAGAAATTTCCGGCTGCATTCACCAGCTTCTGCGTCATATACTCTAAAGCAAAGCGATCCTGTGCAAAAATGGCTCC
>CAZFKK010000047.1:0-392 GCA_964519735.1 uncultured Taibaiella sp. | reverse complement strand
GCTCCGGTCAACGCATATCCTGAAGTACCATTTACCGTCTCCAGCATTTGCTTCCAGTCTTGCTCCTCATATACATAAATGGTCAGCACCGGCCCAAAAAGCTCTTCGCATAGGGTCACGTAGTCTGGTTTGTAGGCTTCAATAACAGTAGGTTCTATAAAATACCCCTTGGTCTTATCGTAATTGCCCCCAAAAATAATTTTGGCGTCATCATTATTACCTACAGCATCAATATAGCGTACCAGGTTATCGAAGGATTTTTCATCGATCACTGCATTGATAAAGTTGCTGAAATCATCTACCGGCCCCATCTTCAGGGTTTGCAATTCATCGATAAAACGCTGTTTGATCTCTTCCGCCAGGTTAGACGGCAGATACACCCGGGAGGCTGC
>CAZFKK010000046.1:0-14313 GCA_964519735.1 uncultured Taibaiella sp. | reverse complement strand
AACGCATCACCAGTATTCCGGTAAATAAAAAAACAAAACCAGATGAGCTATATCAGGGACAATTACCTCCTGGTTGACGGAACGAATAGCCACTACAATGTCTTTATAAGGTACTGCATTCATCAATTGGCAAACGCCCTCTCCATCAAAAATGGCGACGTCGCAGTCGATGAACTTGTTACCTCTGAATAATTGCTCGTGGCGTAATGCCAGTGTTGGTATATCAAACACGGACATATATTCAAAAAACCTGAAATCTGCCGTCCACCTAAGTTTGCACAAAGTCTTGTAGCGATGTGTACAAAAATGATGATCTTGCTGCCTACAGGTACAAGATAGCTTCAATTCATTTCTAAAAAGAATGATATGAATATGGTATTCTTCTTTCTCTTGCTTTGATTGAAAACCAATAGTAACAGTCGACTTATCAAATTTTATAAGGCGAAAAGTCACTAACCCGGTTATGCGTTGCTTGCATAATTCAGAAAGTGGTGTTATATCTGTTTTGTGAAGCTGTAAAGGTTTGCTAAGTGGTACGGTAAAATACTCTTGATACTGGTTAGAACGAAAAGGCTTCATTAGAATTGCTTTTGAGAAAGTGAATCAATATAGATTATGAGAAAAATAGAACCTTCATTAACTACAAAGCGGCATATAGCTCTTCTATACTATTTTTGTGCGATCACCGTTACCGGATCACTGTAAGGTTGCAACAACAGATCCATCAAGTGTCTTGATTGCTGTTGCAAGCGGTAGATTAAAGTGAAGGCGATATCCAGATCTTGCGTACTTATTTTGTAGGTATGGGAATAGCGGGCGCAGGAGTAGGCTTTATCCAGGTGTTGAATCAATGCACTGATCTGCAAGGTCACCGGATCCAAGCCCAGTTGGTATATTTTGGGCGCAAATATCCGGCAGGCTTCCAGATTTTCTTTAATGCTATGGGTTCTCTGCTCCTGGCCGGTTATGGCCATAATCAGGTTACGCAACAGTAATTCACCGCTTTGGTGCAACATAAAAGCGGCAATATCATGAACACCTTCCAGGTAACTTCCATAGGCGCTTTTGCTAAAGGAAATGGAATGGGCATAACCCTGTTCAAATACATTCCGGCTTTTCTTCATCACCTTTGCCAGACGTTGACACAGGGGTTGTGGCAAAAAGAATTGTGGGTTATGGTAAACCAGGTTGGTACTATTAAAAATGAGGCTATAGAGTATATGGCCTTCTTCCAGTCCGCCACATACGATCGATCTGTTATAAAAGTAAAATGCCGGTACTTCCTGCCCATAGGTGGCAGCCTTTACCAGAGCTTTGTACGTGGCCAGTGTTTTGGTGTCCTGGTCTGAAACAATAATGTACAAGGCCTCCTCATAACAAAAAATCATTTGAGGATCCAGAATAGAGACCAACTGCTCTATAAGCGCAGCAGGCTCCTTTAAAAGATGATTGCAAAACATAACCTATGATTTTTCGCGTGCAGTTACAGGCTGCAACAAATAAACAAAAGCTACGATCCTGAGCGAAACAAAGGCTATGAACGGGAGGCGGTTTTCTACGGGAAAACAGAGACAGAAAAAAACGCGGAACTCACCTTACCGCCTTAGAGGCCCTCGGAGGCCTGCACACGAATAAGAGAGCCCGCGCCATAACGCAGGCATTCTACCTATCCTCTCGCGTGCATGAAATTTCCGAGGTTTCTAAGACGAGATTCAAAGCGAATGCTTCAAGTAATGATATTGAAGGATCGCAAATTAATACTTCTAAGGCGAAGATAATAAAACATTTTTAATGTAGTGCAATAAACCCACAATTATTTTTAAAATTTCTTTGATCTTGCCTTCAAACTACGAAATCAATATGGATAAAGAATCAGGTGACGCTATTTTACTTCAATTGGGCCAAAAGATCAGGGAGATCAGAAATAGCAAAAAGCTTAGCCTGAGAGCAGTAGCGCAACGCTGTGATTTAGATCATAGTGATATCGGTAAAATAGAAAAAGGATTAAAAAATTGCCAGTTACTTACCTTGGTTGAATTGGCAAAAGGCCTTGATACCCATCCCCAGAAATTATTGGACTTGGACTTTCCCGAATAAAACCCCGCTTTCTCTTACCGTATCAAAGTAACATTACCTTTATACTGCTCTGTCCGGCCATTTTTCATCAGGACGGTGACGTTATAAACATAGACGCCTTCCGGTTGTTCCCAGCCATTAAACCGGCCATCCCAGCCCCTGCCGGAATCCTGGTCTGTAGCAAACATGATCTGACCCCAACGATTGAATACTTCCAGCCGGAAGCCCTGAAGACCGGAGGTCAGTAATTGCCTGGGGAAAAAATAATCATTGACCCCGTCACCATTAGGGCTGAAGGCATTGGGAATATTGATATAACAATCTTTGCTGATCTCGATAGTTTCTGTAGTACTACAACCCAGGGGCTCCCTGCTTACCGTTAAGCTATAGCTGCCGTGATGGGTTACCCGGATACTGTCTGCGACTGAGCCGGTACTCCATAGATAATGATCACCTGTCGCAGCGACCTGTCCCAGGTTCTTTAGGGTGAGGGGTGCCCCCTGGAAGCATAACCCGTTTTCACTATACAAATGAACTTCCGGCAAGGCAAAAACCTGCACGGGAAGGCTGAAGGAATCGTCCGGACAGGAACGGAAGTTCACCCGCATCGTTACCGGCATCATACCGGCACTATCATAAGCATGGGGAATCCGGTAATCGGTTAAGGCACTTAATTCATGTCCATCTCCCCATTGCCATAAAATCCGGGCTATCGTGTTACTGTTCATCTGGTGAGTGACGATAATATACTCTCCGACACAAAGTTCATCGCGGTCCAGGCGGAAGCGAACCGGAAGTAAAGAATCCACAAGCAATAGCTGAGCCACCGTATCATGGCATTTGTCATTGATGCTGCCGGTAAGCAGGATCTCATAAGTTCCCGGCCCGGCATAAAGATGACTCGGGCTTTTAAGCGGGGAAGACTGGCCATCCCCAAAAAACCAGTTGAAGGTCTGGTAATGCGGATCGGAAGTATTTCTTAGGGATAAAAGCTGTTGCTGACAGATAAGCGTATCTGCAATAAAAGAAACTTCATAGTCCTTATAAGGAAAGGAAAGAAGGAATGTATCTACAAAATGTTCGCAGGCAGTATCATTCTGGTAACTCACCCAGAAGATTCCCGACCGGTTCATTTTCCGCGTCATCCCGGTACTGCCATCTTCCCAGGTATAATTGCTGCCATCCGCATGTGCAGCGACCATTAAAAAAGTATCTGCGGCGCACATCCCCTCAAAGGTCGTGGTGGAATACGTCCTTTTTACGGCCAATACCGCCGTATGGAAGGTGTCCACATATTCGTCACACTGGGTACCTAATACCTGGTAACTGACCCAGTAAGTACCCGTATTCTTTACATAGCGGCTTGTATCCGTGCTCCCGTCCTCCCAGACATAGTTAACACCGGAAGTAATTTTAGCTTCCAGTAAAAAACTATCAGAACAGTAGGCCGTATCTATAGTCGTACTGTAAATCTTACGGTTAATTACAATCGTGGCAGAATTGGGCAGACCAAACTTCGCGCTGGTTCCGCCAAACAAAGGCAAGCCATTGGCTACATATTGGCATGCTGCTCCCGCAAGGTTAGGCTGGTTAATTACATTTAAGAAGTTGCCATGCCCGGCACAATACACTTTTCCATCCGGACCTCTTTTAACAGCAGGGTAACCGGGAGGAGTGCCGATCTGTATCTTAGAAGCGATCATCGCATTGGTATCGGCGCTACTCAGGTCATACTGGAATAGAGGGGATTCCGTACTTCCATATAACTTGGTGTTATCCGGGGAAAAACAAACTCCGTAATAATAGGGAGCATAATTTTTATCTAACAATACAGGATTGGCGATCTTCCCCGTATTCCGGTCAAAATCATATAACACAAGGTTGCCCTGAGCGATGGCTAACTTGCTGCGGTCAGGGGCTACATCAATACTGCCCAGGATACCGTTGTATGCCCCTCCTCCTAAAATTTTGGTGGAAATGACGGGTACCGTATCAATACCGTTAAAGCCCACATTATAAGCTTTAAAATCAGTGTTCAGTCTCGGTGTCACCAGTAACCAGATATTACAGTTCCCTCCCGAAACAGCAGTCATATGTTCCGTCAGGCCTTTGCTTAACAAAATCCCCTTACGACCGGTAACAACAGCTCCCAAACCATTATTCAGGGACATATCCACTACACTGTAGTACAAATTGCCCGTATAGACACCACTGGAATAGTCACCTAATGAAAAAACATAATATTGCTGACTATTGCCCGGTAAAGGTATAATAAGCGCTCCCTGCGTGGTACTGGCAGTAATATTAGTACCGATCCCCGGTAAATCATTGCCATTGGGCATCAATGTGTTATTACGATCCCAGACGGAAGTGCCGTCTGTATAGAATAATAGCTGACCCTGGTCATTACAGATCGAAGCAGACCCTTCATTGGTATTGATCGCAGTACGGAGCACCTCGGGAGGATTGCGGTTAAAATCAATCCCGGCATTACCACCGAAGGCCCAGAAATTTTCGTATTGTGCAGTACCCGTTGTATTGATGAACAGGCATAAACTGATGAAAAAAAAGACAATTTTAGGGCACATAAAAATGTTTATCTATAGTATCAACCTTTGAGGCTTACCGTTTTGAATGAAATTAAAAATCAAGCTATAGTGGAAATCCTTTTTACAAATTGAGACTGCGAACGACCAGTCTCTTAGACAGCAGTTGCGACAAGCTGGATTTCATTTGCAAAATAATAAACATTTATCATATTAGCCTCTTATGCGCTTTATTTTTTTAATTCGCGGTGAAACAAAGATGGCCGATAATATTCCGGAACTATCATAGACGACGCAGCAAGGCTAGAAGAGTAGTAGCCAACAATCCAATCTTGAAAATAAACAAAACAAGAATAAAAGCAGTCATTTTTCTCCTATACTTGCGATTTTCATCAAAAAGCCTTAACTTAAACTCCAAATAGTACTCCTATGCCTGAAAACCTTAACAGTTTATTCGCTGAGACAAAAGCGGGCTTCAGACGCCTGCCCTCATGGGCAAAGGTTATGCTCGTTGCTTTCATTAGTTTATTGTTATTGACAATCCTGGCCTGGCTTGCCTTTGTAGGCTATGTGTATAGCCATAAGAAAGAGCTGCTGACCAGGATCACTACAGAAATAAGTGAACATATAGATGGCCAACTGGAAATAAAAGATATAGAGCCGGCCTTGCTCCAAAGTTTCCCCAATGTGTCGGTCAGGGCCACGGAAGTCAGGTTGAGTGACAGCCTTTATCCCAGGCACCAACAATACACAATTGACCTGAAAGCCGTTTATATTAAGTTGAATATCCTGTCGCTGCTCACCAGGCATCCTGAAATCGTAAAAGTAACCTTGGCCAATGGCAGTATCCATTTGTTTACCGATAAACAAGGGTACACCAATACTTACCTCTTTCAAAAGAAACCAGGCAAAAAAAAGTCAAAAAACAAAAAGCAATTTGAGCTGTCCCGGTTTGGTATGGATAAGGTAACTTTTATCTACGACCATGAACAGCGGGATAAACAATTTAAAGTGACGGTTAATCATATGGATGCACATATCCATGTTAAGAACACGATCTGGGATATCGATGCCGATACCAGGGCTTATTTCCACCAACTGGGCTTTAACCTTACAAAAGGGGGATTCCTGACCAAAAAAACCCTCAAAGCTCCTTTAAAAATCATTTTTGATCGAAACAAAAAGGAATTAAAGCTACCGAAACAGCTTTTGCTGGTGGATGATCACAAAATAAATTTCGCTGCTGTTTTTAAGTTCGATAAAAAACCTGCTGTATTTACAATGCTTATTAACGCTCCGGCAATTCCTTTCAGAGAAGGGGCATCCATGCTATCCAGGCATATCGCCAAAACACTGGACAGTATTGATGTGAAGAAACCTATCGCCGTAAAAGTAAGTATAGATGGCTCGTTTCAATACCCGGATACTCCTGAAGTGCATGCTTATTTCGATGTAAAAAACAATACGATCATTACTCCGTTCGGAGAAATGGATAAAGCAATGGTGAAAGGGGAGTTTACCAATTATTATGTCAAAGGCAGGGGAAAAGCAGATAATAATTCAGCAATCATAATACCCAGTGTACAGGTTAACTGGCAGGAGATTCCTGTACAGGCAGATTCCATCCTGATCATAAGTACCTTACACCCCCTGCTTACCTGCAGGTTACGCGCACAGTTTCCTGTAGAAAAACTTGATGCTATTGCGGGCAATACCTTCACTATGGCCGGCGGTCAGGCAGCTTTTGACCTGAGCTATAGTGGTCCGGTTGCCTCAAAAGACACGTTCGAATACAGCATGCATGGATATATACACATAAGAAATGCCTCCTTAACTTACCTGCCGCGTTCTCTTTCTTTTAACCGGTGCAATGCTACCCTCGTTTTTACCGGTAAGGATATGCACCTGGAGAAAACCACGCTATCTTCCCGAAAAAGTACGATACAAATGGAAGGTACGGCCACTGATTTCATGAATGCCTATTTTACCGATCCGGGAAAGGTGGTCTTCGACTGGAAGATCAACAGCAACCTGGTTGACCTTAATGAATTCCGGACTTTCCTTGCTCCCCGGAAAAAAGCCCCTGTCTCCAAACGCGCGTTAAACCGTAAAATATCCAATTTCAATAACAAGCTGGATGATGTCCTGGATAAAAGCAGTATGCATTTATGGGTTCGTGTTAATCAGTTGACTTACCGGAAATTCGGGGCCAGAAATATTGATGCCCGCCTGAACCTGACCCAGGAAGGCATTTCCATAAAGAATGTACACTTAAAACATGCAGGGGGCAGCCTGGATGCCGATGCCTATATCCGGCAATCCGTACCCGGCAACCCTTTTGAAATCAAAGCCAGGCTACACCAAGTCCAGGTAGATAAGCTATTCCATGCTTTTGAAAATTTCGGGCAGACGACCATTCTGGCTGAAAACCTGGAAGGCAGCTTCTCCGGAAATTTTGAAATCCGGGGAGGCATGCAGGAAACAGGGGCTATTATTAACCGTTCCCTGGCCGGAAAGATTAATTTTACACTTGATAACGGCGCTTTGAAAAACTTCCCGCCTTTGCTTTCTGTACAGAAGTTTGCCTTTAAGAAGCGCAACCTCTCTCATATCACGTTCAAAACATTAAAGAATCAGTTGGACCTGGATCATGGCAAGATCACTATCCATCCTATGGATATTGAGTCAAGTGTCCTGCATTTAAAAATCCAGGGTATTTATGCCCTGGATAAAGGCACCGATATCAGTATTGAAGCACCCTTACGTAATCCCCAAAAAGAAGAGGAAAGGATAAAAAAGGGATTAAAACCCAGGAAAGGAAAGGGCATTGTGCTTTACCTGAGGGCAAAAGATGGAGAGGATGGGAAAGTTCGTATAGGCTGGGATCCGCTTAAAAAAGGCGTCGAAAAACAGGAGGCTATTTTTGAGGACGAAGAAGAAGAGGAAGAAGCATTATAACCGGCTGTATTTCCCTACAGGTTATCCTGGTAAGCTTTCCGCCTTGTCAGTTTAAGATCCTGCAACACGCCCGCTTTTACCTGTAAGGTAAAATGGAAACTCCGGTAGGCACCGAAAGGAACCAGGTTGAGGCTCATCTGCCAGCAATGCAGATCGCGTACAATGTCTAATGTCGTATACCCGGGTTCTATCCGGGAGAAACCCCTGAATTGTAAGCCACTGCTCAGGTTTACCTTCCAGCGTTCCGTAAGGTTGAACCCTCCGCTAAAGGTAAGGTTTGGGGTGAAAATTATAGTATCCGCCCGCTCCGTACGCCTGCTGCGATAAGCGCCTAAACCTGCATTGAGGCTCAGGTTCCAGGGTATATTAAAATCATAATAATCATCATAACCGCCACGCTGCATCAATCGTCGTACCTCATCATTGTTCGCTTCTGCATCTTCCTGCTCCTTTTTGTTTTTCTTCTGACCGCTGAATGAAGTACCCAGCGCCAGGTTCCCGTTAGTGAAATCCACCAGGCCCTTTCCTTCAGCCAGAAGGTAACGGGGTGTACGCCTGTTGCCCTCCCAGATATAAGGATCAAATACCACGCTGGCAGATACATTAAGTATATTCAATATCGAGGTACGGAAAGACATATTAACAGATGACATATTGAAAGAATCTGCAAAAAGGTTGTAGGAACCATTAACACTGAGCCCGTCAATAAGGTTGATCTTTTTACTACCGCTGGAATCCTGTGTACGTACCTTCATTTGTAAGGTATTCTGTAACGAAACCCCTATGGATCCGTTATTCTGGGCATTCGCAGGCCCGCCAACCGGAGTAGCGCTATACGGCGATAAATATACCGGGTAACCCTCTTCGGAAAGGTAAGTCTGGTACATATATCCAAAAGGAGCAAAAGCGAAACCCGGTTGGTAAGTAGCGCTGACACTAGGGGTAAGCACATGACGCACACCCGCCACTTTGCCCTTCTTAAATAACTTCATCCCATAAATACGGGTACTTAAAGAGGAAGTCAGCGAGAAATCACGGGTGGCAAAAAAACCCGTATTCAGCACAGAATCTACCTTACCTTCATTGGGATTATAATTAAGAAACAATTGCTTGGTATTCCAATACTCTGTATAAGGCAGCGATATACTCCAATTCACATAACGAAGTATATTATAGTTGGCCTGTACGGAAGCATTATGTTTGATCCCGTTATTAAAATCGGAGAAATTAATATTATCCAGGGAAAATGTAGAATCATAAAAATTCCATTGATTAATCAAGGCAACGGAATAGCTGGCAGATATTTTCTCATACCACCTGGTTGGCCCCAGCATCACTTTACGCTGAAAAGGGGAAAATTGTCCCAGGTTAAAGTTAAGTTCAGGAAGCCCGATAGTCACCAACCGGCTCTGGGTACTTTGACTATGCCTTACCGCTGCTGTAAACGCATAAGGCTTGCCTACCCAGGATTTGGAATAAGAAATGGAGGAAGAATATTGGTTGTTCAATACATTTGCGGTAGTGGTCGTATTGAGTGCGTAATAATTGCTGGTACCAAAATTGACAGAAGCCCCGAATGTGGTGCCGGGCCTTGCTTTACCATCCATCTGATGGCTCCAGCTCACATTAAAATCCTTGCTGGTGTATCCGTCACTTTCATACACCTCTCCTATCTTGCTGAAAGAATAATTCACCGATAAGCTCCCCGTATAACGATAACGGTTGGCATACTGGGCAGTAGAAAAAAGCGCCCAGCTTCCTTTGGAAAAGAGGTCCATCTGGGCAATCAGTCCCAACTGGTCGCTCAATGCAAAATAATAACCTCCTCTTTGTAAGCCCAGTCCCCGCCTTTCCTCCATCGTATAGGAGGGAAGAATGAAACCCGAACGTTGCCCTTGTTTGATCGGGAACATACCGAAGGGTAAAAATAAAGGGGTAGGCACATCCTGTATCTCCAGGTTGGCCGGACCGGAAGCAATCAGCTTGCCGGGTACCACTTTTATCTTATTGGCCCTGATACCGAAATGCGGATGGTCCAGGTTACAGGTAGTGTAAAGATTCTGATAGCCGAAAATACTTTCATCAGCATTCCGCTTGACCTGGCCACTGAAGACAAAGCCCTCCCCGTATTGGGAACGAGCATTGCGGACCAGGGCCCGTTTGCTTTGAAAATTGTATTTCAAAGTATCATAAGTAAATTTCTCCTCATTTTGCTTAAACTCCTGGACCGACACCTTCTTTCCCGAAGTATCCAGCAAAGGCGCTGCGGCAAGTATATTTAACTTTTGCGTATAGGTCAATTTCCCGGCTTTGATTTCAATATCTTCATAATTGGCCTGGGCGGCACCATACAGGGAAAACACATTTTGCCGCATATCCAGCACCGCAGAGTCCCTGGCCCTCGTGCTTACAGCAGCCGGTAAGGCATCCTTTGAAATTTTTATACCTAATTGCTGCGCCTTATCCTTTACTGCTGATGAGTCTGCAGGGACCATTGCTGCATTCCCGGCACTATCTGTAGTTTCTTTAATTAAGGAGTTCAAAGCATCCGGGGATAGGGACATCGTATCTGTAATGATCACCTGCTCCTGCGACCAGGTTGCCACCGGCAATAACCATACAAAAAGAGTCACCAGCCATAGCCGACAGCGTTGTAACAAAAAAGAAATCAATGCTATTCCCGTTGGGTTCATTTACTTTTGCAAAAATAGGGTATAGTTTTTGGTTGTCTGTTCCTATTTTCTAAAGGATTTCGGGATAAAAATTATATTTTGCAACTTTGCATGCATTTTTAGCCTTTTGCCCGGGCTAAATAAAGCGCAGCAGGAAACTAATTGTCAACCTTTCATATCAATCTATTAAAAATGATATTGTTATCCGGAACAAACCTTAAGAAAATCATCCCTTGGATATACCCGATTTTATTATTCATTTCCCTATGTTTCCCGTTGACTAACCAGGCCCAGTCCGGTAAAAGCCTGAAAAAAATCGTATTAGATGCAGGCCATGGGGGAAAAGACCCTGGGGCTGTCGGCTCCTTCACTAATGAAAAAACGATTACCCTGGCGGTAGTACAAAAATTGGGTAAACTCCTTAAAGACAGCTTGCCGGAATTAAAAGTGGTGTACACCCGGAACACAGATGTATTTATAGAATTAAAGGAAAGAGGATTAATCGCCAATCGCGCCGGCGCTGATTTATTTTTGTCCATACACGTGAACGCTACTGCAGGACGAAGAGAACAGGTCCGAACCGGTTATAGTTATGTAGGCAAAGGAAAAAAAAGAAGAAAGGTCCCCGTTTACAAAACCATTGTACACAGGCAGACCGCCACTAATGGAACGGAAACTTATGTATTAGGACTATCCCGTACCTCAGAAAAAGAAAAAGCCATCGGCGAATTCGGAGAAACTGTTTTAGAAGAACCAGGGCTACTGGATGAAAATGATCCGACCACAGCTATGATAATCGCACAATACTCACAGGCCTTTCTGACTAAAAGCATCAGCTTCGCCAGTAAAGCACAGAATCAATACAGCAGGATCGGGCGCACTGACCTGGGAGTAAAACAAATGAGCCTGCAGGTACTGGCTAATAGCGCTATGCCTGGTATACTGACCGAACTGGGCTTCATCAATAACCCGGAAGAAGAACTTTACCTGAGTTCTGAAAAAGGGCAGGTGGAAATAGCCCAGGCTTTATTTAATGCCATTAAATCCTATAAGAAAGAAGTGGAGAAATAAAGGATCTTTGCTCCGAATACTATTTCCGGGTGGTCTTAAAGTCAAAAGTTATATTTCCGAATTGTTCTGCAGGAGCCGAAGGCGAATTGTTGAACCGTACATTCCGCAGTTTCTTTTCCGCCAATGCACGGATAGTCGCGTTGGCGGCGGACAGCACCCTTGAATCTGTGATCAGCCCCTCCCGGTTGACGGTAACCCGGATCACCACCTTCCCCCCTTCTCTGAATTCCGCTTTAGGATCAGGCCGTTGTACAATATTACGGCCGGAGATCGAATGGCCTATTGAGGTGCCACCGCCGGGCGTACCACTGTAATTGGCAGCACCTGGTGTACCTCCGGGCACGCCCATATCTCCATCACCCTGCCCTATTCCTTCATTGCCACCGGGACTGCTGGTCTGTGCACTATTGCCTCCCGTACCTGTCCCCCCTGCATATACATACCTTGGATTTTGAGGCCTCGTAGTACTGGCCTGGTTAGTGGTGGCCCGGGTAGTATTAGGGGTACTACGGTTGCGGGAAGCCACAGTAGGTTGCGGCGTTGTCTTTTTGTTATTTTCGGTACGCCGTTGAAACACTACCGGTGCATCCTCTTCTTCAGTAGTATGCACCTCCCGTGCTGCAGTACCCTGATCCGGCGCCGATGAGTGTACGGCTACAGCCGCATCTGCTGCAGGATCGTCAGGCATTTCGGGTTGATCAGTTCCGAAGCCTTGCTCCGATGTTCCCAGGTTCACTTCCAATCCCAGCTCCTCCACAGGTACCTGCACAGGCATCGTATACCTCACCAGGAGAAATAATAACAGCAATAATATATGAACACCTGCTGTCCATGCCAATGCCTTTGTATGTTTCGCTTGTTCGAAAGTCATGAATCTCCTTTTCAATAGTAGATGATACCCAAGGCAAGATTCCACAAAAAATTGCCAGACTCCAAAATTAATAATTTAAAGCCAATAATAATTTCCCTGATTCACCAAATGATTTTTTATATACTGCCGTCTATTCCGGTAAGCTTAATATCTCCAATTATGATCAGATGCCTGCTCCTGGTTGCCGCATGCTGCATTTTTCTTTCTTCCTGTATCTGGCAGGAATCCCCCAAAGACATTATGGGCTGGCACCCTATATATCTAACTGATTCTACAGCTGCGGACATAGGGAACCTCGACCCGCAACCCATAGCTCAGGGAGGCAAGATCTATATTAAGGACCGGTATCTTTACCAGGTAGAAAAAAACAGGGGTATTCATGTCCTGGACATCCGCAACCCCGAACAGCCTGAAAAAGTAACCTTTATACAGATCAACGGGGTTCAGGAATTATCCATAAAGGGCAATCTGCTCTATTCCAATAACTATAATGATCTTGTTGTAATTGATATTACCGATATCAAACAAGTAGCCCTGGTCAGCAGAACCAAAGACATGTTTCACCTGAATGATGGCAATATGCCCCCTGAAAAAGGATATTTTCAATGTATAGATCCGGACAAAGGACCGGTGATCGGATGGGAAAGACAATTATTGGCAGCTCCAAAATGTAAATATTAAACAACAATTCAGTAATCTTTTTACCAAAGTGTACCTATGTGGTCTTTATTAAAATATTCATTCCTCTTACTTACTTTAAGCCTGTTATACTCCTGCAGTAAAAGTAATAATGATTTTTTGGGGAATGACACCGGCACCGGCGGATCCCTGGCACGCTTCACCATCAGCAGGGATCACCTCTATGTAGTAGATGGCAGAAATCTCTATACCTTTAGCCTGGAACAGCCGGGACAACCAAAAAAAATCTATACCAACAATATTGGCTTCGATATTGAAACACTCTATACCTGGGAAGACAAATTGTTTATCGGCTCCAGGGATGCCATGTACATTTATTCCATTGCAGACGCGACCAAGCCTGCGTTACTGGGTTCTGCGCGGCATGTAAGCGCCTGCGATCCTGTAGTAGCAAGGGATTCTGTAGCCTATGTTACCATTCGTACCGGAACCAATTGCGGCGGCAGTGTCAATGCCTTAATCATCTACAACCTTCAGGACCTGCTCCAACCGGCTGAGAGAAATAGGATCCCCCTGGACAACCCTCATGGCCTGGGGCTGCAGGACCAGACTTTATTTGTCTGTGATGGTGCATCCGGCCTCCGGGTATATGATCTCAAAAATCCTTACTCCCCTACGCAAAAGCAATTGATTACGGGAGATACTTTTTACGATTGTATTCCCTATGAAAATTTATTGCTTTGCATGATTGAAGGCGGAATGATCATTTATGAAATAACGCCCGAACGCCAGCTGAAATCGTTGAGCAGGATCACCCAATAACAGGAAGGAGGCAGCAGCAACTGCTGTATATAAGAAGACCGGAATCTCATTAAATACCCATAAAAACAGCCATAACATCACCCGTTGCCTCCTGGCAATGGGTTTGTTATTTCCGGGAAAATACCGGGACAGGCTCAGCCAGTACAAATACCATTATCTTTGCGTCTTCAATACGACACGATGGATACAAGAGCATTTATTCGTTTATCACTGGAAGAGGATATTGCCTCCGGCGACTACTCCACATTAGCCTGTATTCCCGCCGGCGAGGAGGGCAAAGCGATTTTGAAAATCAAGGAAAATGGTGTCCTGGCCGGGATGGAGCTGGCACGGGAGATCTTTGACTACCTTGAACCTTCCTCATCATTTGTTTCCTATAAAGAAGATGGGGCCAGCATCACGTACGGGGAGACCGCCTTTGAGGTATCCGCTAAGGTACATACCATATTAAAAGCGGAGCGGCTGGTCCTTAACTGTATGCAACGCATGAGTGGTATTGCCACACTCACCCGGACTTACGTTGAAAAAATAAAGAATCACTCTTCCCGGATATTAGACACCCGGAAAACAACACCGTTATTCCGGGTCCAGGAGAAGGAAGCGGTAAGGATAGGCGGTGGCTATAACCACCGGATGGGACTTTACGACATGGTGATGC
>CAZFKK010000045.1:0-14644 GCA_964519735.1 uncultured Taibaiella sp. | reverse complement strand
TAAATATCGGCTCTATGGCCGCTTAAAAACTACCGAACTATTGACTTTAATAGAAGGTAAATTGCCATAACACTGATAGGTAAAATGAATATGCCCGTTGCTGATTCTTTTAAGAAAAGTACCTATTGTATTGTATAGCCCTTGCTCGGTTAACTGTATGGGCATCATATTGTGAGCTGTTTGTCTTAATTTTAGTGCTATTTCTTCTGATTGCACTAAGGCATTTCGGAAGTTATCCGTGTTTTTTATGCCATTGAATTGCAATTCCATAGCTTTTAAGTTAAGTTTCAAGGCCAGCACTTCGCTGACCACCCCGTCATGCAATTCCCTGGCGATCCTTACCCGTTCTTTTTCCTCCCCTTTAATTCCGGCAAAAATCTTTGCTATCTTTTTCTCATTTTCCGAATTCACAATGATTTCTTTCAGCAGTTTTTGTTTATAAATGTGTCTCTTAACAGATATTATCACGATGATTACAAGTGATACAACGGTCAGCAACAACAATACTGTCTGCAAATTCCTAGCTTTCAAGGCAGCCGTTTGCATGAGAATCTGCATTTCCTTTTTGGCTCTTACAGTGTTATTTTGTGCATTTATAAAATCTATCTCTAATTGTTGAATCTTATGGATGTTTCTTGTGGAAACGATGCTGTCGTTTAGGGCTATAAACTCTTTGTAATAAAATAGAGATTTTTCAAATTTGCCTTGCGCTTTGTATATTTCGCTAAGGTTTATATAAGCGCTTCTTATGATGTATAGGTAGCCGCTTTGTTGTGCCTTAGCTAAACCACTTGTGACTGATTGGATTGCTTTTTTAAACTCCTTCTTCTGTCCATAGTACTCGCCCCAGACAATTAGCGTTCCGGTACGTAATTCATTAAACTGTTTGCCCTCGTAATTTTTCAATTGATCTAACCACACAAATGCACTGTCCGGTTGTTGCAAATCGAGATAATTTGCTGCTATATTGGTTAGGAAAATTGACTCTTGATTATCGACCTCATCATTACGCTGATCTTGTGGGATCTTTAAGTAGGTCTCATAACCCAGCTTATTATAAGCGAGGCTGTTGGTATAATCCCTCATATAACTATAGGTGGTTGCCAGGTTACTATATACAAGAGACAGACTATAAGGATCGTCTTTTAAACGGCCTATGGCACTATCCAGGATTTGTATCGCCCTGGGATAATTGCTCATGTAACGGTAAATATTACTAATGTTTACCTTTAGTAGGGTTTGGGTAACTTTGTCCTCTGCTAAGTCCATCGCCTGATAATGCATTTCAAAAGCTTCTTTGTATGCGCCTTTCAGCTTCAATAAATGAGATAGTCTTTGAAAGACAAACATCCGTTTTCGCTTATTGTTGTATGTATATAAATTGGTAAACTGGTACCAAGTCAAAGAGGCATCAATTTTGCCAGCTTTTTCCAAACGATCTGCTACAATCAATAGCCGGTCAACGTATTGGAGTTCTTTATTTAGCTTTCCCCAAACGAAAATACCTTGGATAAGATAGTATGAAGTACTGTCCGGCCAAGTATAATTGCTTGGGTAATCATAATACAGGACATTTTTTTGAGCGCTGCAGCTATAATTAACTTGCAGGAGGATGTAGGACAAGAGGAGAATATAGCTCGGCTGTTTCATTTGGGTAAGTAAAATTAATGAATTAGACCATTGAATATAAAAATTATATTGAAAAAATAGTGGATATAGGGGTATTCCCCTATATAGAAATTTCATAATTGGTGGAAATTACCTATAGTTCTTTTTACGGGAATATGAGAATTTTGTACACATACTTTAGGGCTTCTTACAACCCTGTTTGTCAATTCGTCAAATCAATCTGGATCGAGATTTCCATTGTTAAATATGATTTTACGAAAGCAGGGTGGAGTATTTTACAAATTCACGCTTAAATAAATTGCGAATGAAAAATTTTACTTTACTATTTTATTGGTTAATGGTTTTGTGGCTTGGGATCATTAGCTGCGGCAACCTTATAGCCCAAACACATACCGCACAGATTGGGAAGGATACTTTGTATGGAAATAATTCTTTATTTAGCCCCCTTTTCAGGCAATCTGCGACTTCCGCGATAACACAGGCAAGAAGCAATATCCTTTTTACAGAGGCTGAGCTGCTGGAGGCAGGTATCATACCCGGCTCGATTATTACAGCCCTTGCATTCAACAAAAGAGATACCTTCCGCTTTGTAACACCGGCAGAATATAAAATTTATATGGCCAGTTCCACAAACCTACCTCCCTTACTTACCTCTACTACCTGGGCATCTTTAATG
The DNA here is from genome assembly GCA_964519735.1 of uncultured Taibaiella sp. GTDB lineage: Bacteria > Bacteroidota > Bacteroidia > Chitinophagales > Chitinophagaceae > Taibaiella. Next base: position 12,339 of record CAZFKK010000045.1, on the reverse strand, counting down.
GCTTATCATTCTTTGGTGTACAGCACTACATCCTTTAATGTTCCGGCTGCTGCCGGCTGGGCAACCATTACGCTGCATCTTCCTTTTCTTTACACTGGAGGCTCTATGGAAATTGCGACGGAAACTTTTATGGGCGGCAGTGGAGGCACCAATGGAGCATTCCAATGGGCGTATTCAGCCGGCTTTGGCGATTATGTAATTGGATCAACGGCACTACCAGCATCTGGCGGTACGGTAACGCTCAATCAAACAGGTACAACCTTTAAGCAACGCCCTAATATTAGGATTACGTATACCTTGCCAGCGGCTTGCACCAATCCACCAGTAGCTGGGAAAGCGGTTTCAGATACAAATGGGACATTATGTAATGGTGATCGGGTGATGCTTGACCTGATAGGGAATAGCTTTGCCTCTGGTCAGACATATGAATGGGAAAGTTCAGCTTCTGATAACCCCTTTGTGGCTACTTCACTGAGTGCTCCATCTGCTTCAAGATCACTTACGATTCATCCTACACAGAGTCGTTATTATCGCTGTAAAGTAGTTTGTAATGGAGGTACAGCTGCATATTCTACTACCCTACATATCCCGATAGCAACTCCCTTGTCCGGTAGTTATACCGTAAATGACGGAGCGGCGGCCTCCGCAACCAATTTTACCTCTCTAAAGGCAGCAGCAGATGCTCTTAACTGCGCGGGGGTTTCCGGTCCGGTTATCATCAACCTGGTGTCGGGATCAGGACCCTACACGGAAGCGGTAACTTTTGGCGATATTTTAGGGGTGAGCCCGACAAATACGGTAAGTATCCATGGCAATGGCACAGAAATCCGGTGTAAAACAAGTATTAATGACCGTCACCTACTTAAGCTATTGGGTACCCGGTATCTCAGTATCCGGGATGTAAAATTCACCGTATTGGATACCGTATATGGCTATGGGGCGCTTATCAATGGTGGCGCACGGTATGATTCTATCATTAATTGCGATTTTGATATTTCTGCTGTTACGTCAGTATCGGCTAATAATTCCGGAGGCATCGTTTTTTCCGGACTACTTACTTCTGCTGTCGGTGCTAATGCAGATGCCAGACATTGTTATATTGGAGGGAATAAAATTATCGGAAATACCGTTAACGGTGGTCCTGTTTATGGGATCATCCTTGCACCTGGGGCAGACAGTAATGTTGTATATGGTAATACGGTTGTTAACTATCAAAGCTATGGAATATATGTTAGCGCTATGAAGAACCGGATTGAAGCAAATGAAATGCATCGCAGTACCAAAACGTTAACCAATACCCATTATGGCATATATGGTATCAACAATATTGCGGGAACCATCATAAATGCAAACCGCATTCATACGCCCGGAGGGGTAGACATTTCGGCTGTAAGCATATGCTATGGTATATTATTAACCAACATAACCGCTTCGCAGAACCCTATAATTGTTTCTAATAATGTTTACTATAAGGCAAATCAGGGAGGAACTAATTATGGTATATATTTAGCTAACGCTCCCAATGTAAAGGTTTATCACAATACCGTAGTATTAGACCAGGTATTGACTGGTATAGGCATGACTGTAGGTATTTACAGCCAGGCGAACAATACTGATCTGGAGGTTAAGAACAATATTGTCTACCTTACCAAAGGTTCGGAAGGCATTAAGTACGGTGTTTTCTATGATGGGCAGAACAGTATAAGTGATGTGCAGGGTAATAATATATACGTAAACTCTACACAACCTGGAGCTCAGTATTATGGTGCATTTTCTCAGGTTGATACTTTCCGGGATTTATCCGCTTTTCAAGTTGCTTATTCGAATCTTGAAAAAGGGTCACTATCCGTAGACCCAAAGTTTGCTAATAGTATGATAGGGGATTTTAGTCCTACCAATCATTTGTTGGCTTTTAAGGGGGAGGGTATGTTACATAGGGTTCCTGAAGATATACAAGGCCACCCTAGACCGAGTGCTCCAACAATAGGAGCCTACGAAATGCCGCTAGCCACTGGAAGTGATGCCGGTATTTTCTCCTTAGTGACACCTTTTGATAATTATTGTGCCAATACGCAACAGGTACGTGTTACTCTTGGTAATAGGGGAAATGTTAGATTAAACAATGTACAAGTACACTGGCAACTGAATAGTGTGGCACAGGCGCCTTATACTTATGCTGGTTATTTAGATACCGTAGGAGGTGCAGGCAAGTATTTGGACACGATCGTATTAGGCAGTGCGTTGTTCCGGTCCGGTGATAACGAAATTAGGGCATGGGCCGTGGTAGCCAATGATATGAATACAGCCAACGATACACTCACCTGGCTAACAGCACCTAAAGTATTTAGCTTGCTATCTTCTACCGATACAATTTGCCCGCAGGGTCTGGTGAAGCTACAGCTTCTTCCCTCAACAGGATATGAATCTGCGCGGATTCAATGGCAATCTTCGGTCAATGGCAATACCTATACTGATATCACTGGTGCCGATCAACCGGTCTTCAGCACAACAGAATTTACGGCAGATCGTCAATTCCGTGCATGGATTAATTCAGGGACAAATGGTTGCTATTCGGATACTTTTTCTGTTCATGTTATAAATCTTCAGTTAACGCAGGTAAAAGATAGTAGCCGTTGTGGGCCAGGTACAGTACATTTGGGCGTTACGGCATCGGCCGGTGCCGAAGTACAATGGTATGAAGCACCTTCAGGAGGTAACATGCTCGCTTCTGGCGCAACATATATAACACCTTCTATTTCGAACACCACCACCTATTATGCAGCTGCCGCTCTCGGAGTAGTAGAGCAAGTCGGGAGGTTGCAATATGATGTAACTCCCTCTATTGCTATCAATGACTGGGGCCTGGTATTTGACATCCTTAAAAAGCCAATCATCTTGTCTTCTGTGGATATATATTCTACAGGAACTGCAGGAGGTACGTTGTCTGTAAAGCTCGTTGATCGTACCGGAGCAGTATTGGCAACAGCGGGGCCCTTCAATTACCCGGGAGGTTCGTCCGCAGCACCGGTTAAAGTGACCCTGCCTTTATCTTTTCATGTACCAGTAGGGAGTGGATACAGGTTATTAAGTACGGGCGTTTCCGGTACTGGCCTGATCCGGGAAATTCTTAATGTAACATTTCCATATACCTCAGCCAGTGGTAATGTAAGCATTACTTCCGGTTTTGGGCTCACTAATACAAATAATTTATACTCGTTTTTCTACAACTGGCAATTACTTCCCGACTGTACAGGAGCTAGAGTGCCGGTTGTTGCAACCATCAACGCGGTCCCTACAGTGAGTGGTACAGGCGTTTCGCGCTGTGGCACGGGCACGCTAAGCCTTTCGGCGAGTTCGACTAACTCTGGAGCTATATTCCATTGGTTTACATCAGCCAGTGGCGGCACGGCAGTAGGTACAGGCGCTACCTTTACGACGCCTACGCTGAATGCAACAACTACCTATTATGTATCAGCTACGGCCAATGGTTGTAGCAGCGACCGGATTCCTGTAGTGGCAACGGTGCAGCCGCTTCCTGTCGCTACTGTTACGGGCGATTCCCTTTGTGGCCCGGGTACACTTAGTCTTTCGGCAAGTTCGGTGACTACAGGTGCGAACTTTCAATGGTTTACTGCGATCAGTGGCGGTACAGCAGTAGGTACAGGCGCTACCTTTATAACTCCAACACTTAGTACAACGACAACCTATTATGTTTCTGCTACTGCCAATAGTTGTACTGGCGAACGGACTGCGGTGCAAGCTATAATCTATCAGAACCCGGTAGTGAATCTGGGTGTTGATACGGCTATATGCGAGGGTTCTGTACTGAATATGGATGCTACAATAACGGGCGCTGGCTATGCTTACTTATGGGATGATGGCAGCACAGCGCCTTTAAGGGATATTTCGGCAGCAGGTACTTATTCTCTGACTGTTACCGATGCAAACCGATGCAATGGCACCGATGCCATTAGCGTGATCGTCAATAGCTTACCTGTTGTTGACTTAGGCGGAGATACCACGATCTGTGCCGGGATGCCACTGGTGCTGGACGCCGGTCATGCAGGTGCTTCCTACTTGTGGAATGATGGTACTACAGGCCAGACTTTAGCAGTTGATAAAGAGGGCATGTATGCTGTAGTCGTATCAGATAACAACAATTGTGTTGGCTCAGACAGCATTGCCGTTAGTTTGTATCCGGTACCTGAAGTATCTCGCATCGCATGGCAACACCATGGGGAAGCTCGTTATACATTTGAAGCAAAGGATGTCCAAAATGCAGAGGCCCTGCATTGGGACTTTGGAGATGGTATAGGTACTGCAATGGGTAATAATGTTGACTATACTTATACCACAAACGGGGCCCACACTGTAAGTCTTATTGTATCGGGCATATGCGATTCTATCAAACTAACTGAGATAGTAGATGTTTCTTTAAGCATTATAAAGGTCGGAAATGCAGATCAGTTAATGGTCTATCCTAATCCTGCCAAGGATATACTGATTGTTGAAGAAAAAGGGGCAATGATTATAAAACGGATTACCCTATACAATGTATTAGGACAACAGGTGTATGACGGTATCTCAAATAGTAGTAAAAAGCATGGGATCCTGCTTTCATCATTTGCACAGGGCTTGTATACTTTAAAAATAGACACAGACAAAGGACAGGTGGTCAGGAAGGTAGATATCATCAGATAGTTGAGCAATTTAAAAGCGGATTTCCAGAACTGTTACAATATTTAGTAAGGGCGAAATTGAGTCAACTGAACAGGTTTTAGGGTGGATCGCTATTGCTGGATTATTTTGGAAAAAAGGAAGCGACAAGTTGATTTTAACTCATCCGTTAATAGGATTTTATACGTTCATGTCAAAATATAAATAGGTAATGCACCAAATTTACAAAATCACAATGTTAGCCGATTCAGCATTGATCTTTATTAGGTTTTTGACGCTCATACTTCTTTTTCTATGTGTAGGTTACAGGCAGAATACAGCTGCGCAAGGATATAATTTTTCCTGGGTCAAAGGTATTGGAGGTGACGGTATATTTGGAAACGATGTTGAGGTAGGTGAGTCAATTGCTGTTGATCCTTCGGGTAATGTGTATGTAACGGGTACTTTTCTAGGCGCCGCAGATTTCAACCCTGGAGGCACTGCTGTAACGCTTAAAGCTATGACTAATCATCAGAATGTGTTTGTTGGCAAGTACGACTCTTCCGGTAATTGTCTTTGGGTTAAAAGAATTGGAGCAACAAGTGCTGACTTTAGTAAAGGTATAGCATTAGACACAGCGGGCAATGTTTATGTTGCAGGATATTTTAGAGGGACCTCCAATTTTAATCCGGAAGGGAGTACTGATACGTTTACTGCTTGGGGAACGGATGTGTTTATAGCTAAATTTTCTACAAATGGCGATTATCAATGGGCTAAACGTCTTGGGGGCAACTCTACAGATCAGGGCTGGGATGTAGGCGTGGATGTTTCCGGTAATGTTTATGTTACTGGATATTTTTCCGGCACAGCTAATTTTAACCCTGACGGTATCGGAGGTACACTTACATCTACCGGGAGTACTGATGTATTTGTTGCGAAATATACTACCCATGGGGAGTATATCTGGGCAAAAGGCATGGGTGGTAGTGGTATTGATCAGGGCAGGGCATTAGCCGTGGATACTTCGGGCGATGTGTACCTGACCGGGTATTTTGGTGATATAATCCATTTGGGCAATAAGGATAGCCTTGCCTTTGCAGGAGCTACTGATCTATTTCTAGCTAAATACAGTAGTGATGGTAGCTATCTTTGGACCAAAGCTGTGGGTGGTGTCGGAATAGATGAGGGTTGGGGAATAACCGTAGATGCTACAAATAATATATACCTGACAGGACGTTTTTTCTCGGAATTTTTAGACTTTAATCCCGGAGGTAGTGGCGGTAGCCTCACGCGACGTAGTGTGGGATATGATGCATTTGTCGCAAAGTATGCGGTCAATGGTAATTTTTTGTGGGCCAGGAAAATGGGAGGTTGGTCGGAAGACAGAGGGTATGGGATAGTTACCGATCCAGATAACAATGTGTATGTAACGGGTACGTTCCAGTCATCTACTGATTTTTATGCTGACGGCGGCAACGATACGTTGAAGGGTAGGGGGGGGGTAGATATATTTGTTGTTGGTTACGATCGTGATGGTAATTATCTCCTATCGAAATCTCTGGGTGGAATTTTGTCAGACAAAAGCAGGAAGATGGCTATAGATATTTATGGCAATGCTTATTTAACTGGTACTTTCGGTGGTACGGTAAACTTTAATCCTGAGGGCATTGGAGGAACGCTAACAAGTAGCGGGAATCAGGATATTTTTATACTTAGGCTAAGCCCGGGTCAAGATACCTGTAAAACTTTTTCGAGTCTTAATGTATCTTCATGCGGCAGTTATACGCTCAATGGGGAAACCTACACCAAAAGTGGTGTTTATACCCAAACACTACTCAATTCGGCAAATTGTGATAGTATTATCTTGCTTAACCTGATCATAAACAGTAACTATTCAACTACATTTAGCGAAACGGCCTGTAACAGCTATATACTGAATGGGAAAACGTATACCAGTAGTGGCATTTATGAGCACACCTTGAAGAGTAAGGATAACTGTGACAGTGTGGTTATGCTTAATCTTACGATAAAAAGCAGTACATCAAGTAATCTTACCGACACTACCTGTAATAGCTATACGTTAAACGGGCAAACATATACAAAAAGTGGCGTTTATACCCAAACACTAATCAATGCCGCCAATTGCGATAGTATTATTACGCTTAACCTTACCATCAATAGTACACTGAACAATACAGTGGTTGGGTATTATTGCGATTCTGCGACATTTAACGGCATTACTTATAATGCCTCGGGTACTTATGTGCAAAGGTATAGCAATGCTTTTGGTTGCGACAGCAATATTACCTACCAGCTTACTATATTACCAAGTAATGAGGAAATTACATTATCCAAAATAGTCTGTGACAGTTTTGTGTTTAATGGAATTACTTATATGGAAACCGGGATTTATCCGGTGACATTAACGAATAGCAACGGTTGTGATAGTCTTGTTATTTTGGACTTGGTTATCGATAAAATTTCGGCCTCTGTAACAGTAGGAGATACTATGTTAAGCGTTAATGCTGCTGAAAGGTATCAATGGGTCGATTGTGATAGTGATTATACGCCTGTGCCCAATGGTCAGGGTCGCGTATTTGTACCGAAGGAGAGTGGTAACTATGCTGCTATAGTGGCTAATGGCAACTGCGTTGATACTTCGGACTGTATTGGCATTCATGTAGTTAAATCCAGTATTAACGAATTTTGGATAAATAATAAAATACAGCTGTATCCCAATCCTGTAATTGATTTTGTCGGACTAGTGACAGAAAAAGCATTGAAAAATGCGACTATCCGTCTTATGAGCTTAATTGGTGAATCTTTACAGAAGCATACGGAGCAATACGGTACAATGTTTACTTTGGACATGACTGCATATACAGCGGGTATTTACATTGTGGAGGTAATTGATAATGCTACAGGGCAAATGATAGGATTGAAAGTGGTGAAGCAATAAGATAAAAGTAATAAGGAGGCGCAAGTTTCACAACCTTCCCATTTCTTGAATAGCAACACAAAGGCTGTTAGCTTGAGGATAGTAAAAGAATGAATACTATAAAGATTATTATTACTGAATGATGAACTTTAAAATTGCCTTAATATTGATGATATGGCTTATTTATCATGGCCCTTTATCTGCACAATATTACAATCAGCAGGAGTCCTTCCTAAAAGCAAACAGCATATGGGCTTTTGGTCAGCAAATCGGGCTTGATTTTAACACCGGTACGCCAACATACCTGCCTATATCAATTTCTGCTGTGGAAAGTAGCGCATCTGTATCAGACAGTACAGGAAATTTGCTTTTTTATTTCGATGGAAGTAATGTGCTAAAAAATCGCAATCAATCTGTTATGCAAAATGGAAATGGTTTAATTCCTGAAGCCTACAGCAGCCCGCAGGGAGTAATCATTGTTCCTGTAATTGACACTCCCTGGAAATATTATGTGTTTACTAAAATGCATGCGGAGAGATTTCTGAATGGACCGCCTGCTCCCTCTCTTTCTTATTCTGTAGTGGATATGACTTTGGATAATGGATTAGGGGGAATAGAATCAGGTAGAAAAAATATACCATTATATAATTATAGTTTACACGAAGGGATGGTGGCTATAATAGGGGAAAATTGTGATGTTTGGTTACTGACAATATCTGCACCTTTTTATTCTTTACGAAGGAATGCTTTCCAAGATCCTAACCTACCTGTTGATACTCTTGTTTTTCTAGCGTGGAATATTACGGAGAATGGTGTTAATGCCACACCGGTTATAAGCATACCTAATGCTAATTTTGGCCGTAACAGTTTTTTGTATTTCAATACAGATCCATGGTATCGCAACGGAGTTTCTGTTTCGCCGGACAGGAAAATGATTGCGCTGGGAACCGGGGAAGGTGCGTTGTTATGTAAATTTAGCGCTGGAAGCGGTGAGGTTTATGAGGGTATACATTTGCCGGCTAATGGAAGGGAGCGCTGCTATACCACTTGCTTTTCTTCTGATAATACAAAGTTGTATACGGCATTGGACCAGACGATGCAATACGATATCAGTTTATATGATTCTGGAAGGATTATGTCTTCAGAATATAGAGTACATTCAGGTAAATCGTTAGGGCTTAAACTGTACAAAGATATCATTTACGTGGCTTCTGCCCCTCGTAGTCTGCACAGGATCAATCGCCCTGATTTAACAGGCGCTGCCTGTGATTTTGAGCTTAATGCAATAGTGTTACCATCATCTGTGTCCTTCATTTATGGTTTGCCTACAGAGATAGTTATGTATAATGCTAATGTTCAGTATGAAACTTCTGTTAATCAGGAAACAATATGCACCAGCAAGGAGCATGGTTATCTTTCGAAGGTCATATCAGCACCTTCTGGATTCTCCATATATCACTGGGATAATGGAGCAATTGATATGGAGCGGCATATTGACAGCCCGGGAACCTATTGGGTAAAGTATCGTAATAACGCGTGTATGATTTATACAGACACTTTTTATGTGACGGAAGTAGATCTGAATTTCACTCTGGGAGAAGAAAAAAGAATGCTTTTCTGTGATGACTCGCTTTCTCCTCTTGAGCTGATGGTGAATTTGCCGTATGATGATGCAGATTATCGTTGGCAAGATGGCAGCAGCGGGAATACTTACCAGGTTACAGAACCTGGTCGATATTGGGTCGAAGTTCGTAAATCAAGCTGTATTCACTCGGACACGTTAATACTGGAAGTACTAAATGGATTACAGCTTTCTGACACGGGGATTTGCAAAGACGATCCCGTAAATCTTGTGCTTCACACTCCGGATGTTCCTTTCGGAACCACTATTCAATGGAGTACAGGTGACTCGATATCGTCTATCTCTATAAAAGATACAGGATTATACTGGGTTAAGATAATGAATTCAATTTGTACACTTATTGACAGTGCCCATATAGAGATGATAGATTGCGCGTGTTATACTCGTACCCCAAACGCCTTCTCTCCTAATGGTGACGGTCATAATGATTTTTTCCTGCCGATCATCGAGTATGACTGTCCTGTGAACCGTTATGGGCTGAATATTTATAATCGTTTCGGGCAACGCGTATTTCATAGTGTTGATCCATCGAGAGGTTGGAATGGACTATATAATGGCTATCCGTCAGATGTGGGTACGTACTTCTATGAATTACATTTTACAGGAGGAGTAAAGCAAAAGCAATACTATTTTAGGGGAGATGTGAGCCTGATAAGATAGCAATGAAAATGTTATGTGAGATATATTGACACATAGAAGATTCGAAAATGGCATAATTGATAAACGCATTTTGATGAAAAAAAGGAACAAGATGAATGTTGCCGTGGGAAAGACTATTCTACTATTGGTCCTGATGCAAATATTGTATCATTGTCCGTTGGCTGGTCAATATTATAACCAGAAGGAGAATTTTCTGAAAGCAAACAGCGTATGGGCTTTTGGCTATAATACAGGACTTGATTTTAGCAAAGGTACTCCTGTGCCTTTACAGACAGCTATCAGAAGCATAGAGTCTGCTGCATCGATATCGGATACTAACGGCCATCTTTTGTTTTATACAGATGGTATGACTGTGTGGAACCGCAATCATGATACTATGTTGAATGGCGCGAAATTGTTTGCTAACTTCAGAACCAGTAGCCTTCAGGGAGTGGCTATTGTTCCCGTAATAGATACTCCTGGGAAGTATTATATATTTAGCACTGCAGAAATTGACATATATCTTTATTGGGCGTCGGGGTCATTTTCTCATCCCAGCCTGGCTTATTCTATCGTAGATATGACGTTGGATAGCGGCTTAGGAGGTGTGGAGCCCGGAAGGAAGTGTCTGCCACTTTATAATTATGGATTATTGGAACCGATAATTGCTATCCCGGGTGATAATTGTGATATCTGGTTGGTGGGCGTGAGCAAACGATCACCGTACATGGCGGCAGATCCCAATCTGCCGCTAAATGTTCATTACTTTGTTGCCTGGCGTATTACGCGTCACGGTATAGATTCCAACCCCATATATAGTAATCCCGGTTTTGATGATCCTAACAGGGATATCGTTAGTGGTTTAGCTGTATCTCCCGACAGAGAGAATATTGCATTTACTCATATTTTCTTTGGTGTAGGATTATGCAGGTTTAACGTTGCTACAGGTATTGTTTCTGATGGGTTAAAATTAGTACCGGACAATACAAATACCAGATTTTATGGTATATGCTTCTCGCCGGACAATAAAAAGATGTATGTAACCGGAGACAATTTGCTGCAGTATGATATTGCAGTGCGTGATGAGACTACTATTAGGGCTTCTAAGTATATCGTGGCAAAGGGGCTGGCCACCTGTTCGATTTTGAAACTTTATAAAGATACAATATATGGCGTAAGCGTGTCTAAAGACAATATGTATCGAATTAATAGTCCCAATGCTTCTGGTGCTGCTTGTAATCTTGAGGAGAATGTTATAAGCCTATCTCAGAGATTACCGGGTTACGGTTATGGATTACCCAATGATGTGGTTTTGCCTTTAGATCCCATTGAAATTGCAGATGTAGCACAGGTAGTAGATTTACATTGTTCCGACAGTAGTATTATTTTGTCCGCCACAAATCTTTATGGCTCCGGATATGTATGGAATGATGGAGTTGAGGGTTCTAGCCGCCAGGTTGTTCATGCGGGTACCTGGTGGGTACGCTATCGCATGTCTACATGTGTGTATAGTACCGATACTTTTCATGTTCTGCCTCCTGATTATCCTACGCTTCATATTCTTCCTGCCTGTCGTCAGGAGGCGAATGGCATGGCCTATTTTCGTTCTTTTAGTGGCGATACTACTTATTTTACCTATAATTGGTATTCAGAGATAGGACAGTTTCTGTCAGGTTCAGATACTCTTCAGAGACTTTCTTCCGGAAACTATAGTGTTAGTGTTTCCTCCGGCTATTGTGATACGGTGGTGCATTTCCATATCCCAAGTGAAGATTACCGTGTTTCTTTTGAGTCGGATAGTACAAGCTGCGAAGGGTTAGAACTGGCTTTTGACAATACCTCTGATGCTCATTTTACCGTATGGAATTGGTCTTTTGGGGAAGGATCAGGTTCTTCACAGGAATCGCCGGTACATGTATACCATCGTAGTGGTAGTTATGTGGTGAAACTTGTAGGCCATGGCCCTGTTTGTAGCGATACGACGGATAGAATGGTTATTGTAGATGCCCCTGTTGAAGGTATATTTTTTTCTGTGGACAGAGACAACATATGTGTAGGAGAACGCATTCTGTTTACACCTCATGTAGATTCTAGTGCTCTGTCATTATACTGGAATCCCAATACGGGCATTTTGTTTCCGGCAGCCAATGAGCCGATGTGGTATAGTTATGACGTGGAAGGGCGTCATCATGCATTGCTAAGGGCTCGTTTTCGTAGTTGTCCTGACCTTATTTATACGGATACAATAGAGGTACATGCTAGTCCTCTTGTTGACCTCGGCCCTGACACTGTGATCTGTCTGGGAAGCGCTGCTGTTCTATTGCGCAATCATAGGCTCAGTAATGCAGATCATTTACAGTACGAATGGAATACCGGGGATACATCAGCAACGCTCGCTGTATTCCAGCCCGGTTATTACAGCCTTCGTATTTCCAATAGCCATGGTTGTGTAGGCAGTGAAGGT
>CAZFKK010000044.1:6320-14761 GCA_964519735.1 uncultured Taibaiella sp. | reverse complement strand
TCTATCGGCATGTTAGGATCCTTAAAAGGCATCTGGATCTCCATAGCCTTGGGCTTGGTGAGGGTGGTCGAAAGAATGAAAAATGTAAGCAGTAGGAAGTTCATATCCACCATCGCAGTTAAATCAACCCTCGGGGTTCCTTTTTTCCCCCCTTTGCCTTCTATTTCTGCCATTGCTTATGAGTTTTTAATAGAATTAATTGTGATATTGTATTTTAAGGAATACATAGATCATTTATGAACCATGTATCACTTAAAGATTGAATTAACTTTGAGGTTTCCCGCCAAATTGTTCCTCGTATAAGGCCGTTCCCGGAGGAATACCTTTCATGTCGGTAATAAAACTGAAACGGAAAATCTTTTGTTTCCCTAAAGTACTGATGATCTTGCTGATTTCCGGGTAGCCTGCGGCCCCATCTGCTTTGATGGCGATACGTCCTCCCTTATCTAGATGATAGCGGGAGGTGACTATCCATGTTGCCAGCTCATTGGTGTCAAAGTTATCAGAGGTGTCCGTAGGTATGCCAGGCGCTGTTTTGTCATATTCCGATTGTTGTGCTGAAGACAGCGCCAGGTAGGCTTTTAATCTGGAAAAAGGTACCCCGATTGACGCTCCACTGACAAAACTTTGCTTTTCAGCGTCTGTTAATCCCAGGTTTTTGTCCGTATTCACCTGGTCTATGATCAGTTTTTTAGCATTTATATTATCCACAGAATAGAATACGCGACCATTCTTATCCAACGTGATCAGCATGAAACCTTCCGGAATTTGCTTGGTAGAGGTAGAAGCGGGTGTGCTTACCACTACGGGTTCCACAGGTTTAAAGTTGGTTGCCATGATGAAGAAGGTAAGCAACAATAACGTGAAATCGCACATGGCTGTCATGTCGATCGCAGTACTCTTGCGTGGCATTTTTATTTTTGGCATCTTCTTGTTATTTTAGTTCAGACGAGAAAAAGTTTTTTTTCCACAAAAAATCCGGAGACTATTTGTAGGTAGCTGCAAAACTTTGAGTTAAGGTAAAGCCACTTTCGTCGATACTATAGTTTACACCATCAATAAGGGTAGTGAAGAAGTTGTACCCGATCATTGCAAAGAAGGAGGTGCCGATACCCAATGCTGTGTTGTACAAAGCTTCAGAGATACCTGCAGCCAATGCTGTTGCATCAGGAGCACCGGCTTGTGCCATACCGGCAAAGGCCCTGATCATACCTAATACAGTACCGATAAGCCCTAACAGCGTTGCTGAAGAGGTAATGGTAGAAAGGAATACCAGGTTTTTCTCCAACATAGGAATTTCCAAAGCCGTAGCTTCTTCAATTTCATTCTGAATGCTCAGGATCTTCTGATCTGTGGTCAGTTCTGTATCCGTGATCATTTCTTTATACTTCAATAAGCCTGCTTTCATGACATTGCCTACAGAACCGCTTTGTTTATCACATTCTGCCAATGCGGCATCAATGTTTTTATTAGCCAGATGATATTGCACCTTACGTACAAATTCTCCGCCATTCATTTTGCCTTTTGCTTTTGTAATGGTAACGGCCCTTTCTATAGTAAAAGAAAGCATGACCAGGAAAGTACCCATCAGGAAGGGAACGATAAAGCCTCCCAAATACATGTTACCAAAGAAATCTTTTGGAGAATGTTTGGTTTCAGGATCATTAAAGTGAGAGGCGTCTCCTAACACAAATATGTAAATAAGCCAACCCACTGCAACACAGGCAATAACTACCAAAAGGTTTACCCAGAAATTATTGGAATTTTTAGGTTTACCTGCTGAACGGGGAGCTTGGGCGGTTTTTGCGGTGGCTGTTTTTACGTCTGCCATAAAATCTGATTTTTGTTTACGAAAATTAAAATGATTAAAAAATTTTACATCTGCCTAAAACGGGGGCAAAAATATGTTTTTGATTCACAAAAACAAGCCCCTGTACAAAAAATTACAAATAAGTTAATTTGGCGTTCCAAAAGTACGGGTATTCATGGATTATCCCAAATTGGTCGGAAATTTCCCGGTGGTTCACAATAACTGTTCCAGGCTTTCCTGGGGGAGCAATACGAAAACCTTTGCGCCATCAGGCGTATATTGGGGTTGAGCACATGAAAATAATTCATCAATTAAGGTTTGAGCAGCAGCTCCGGGCAAGAGGCCGGGTTGTGCCATGCGTTTGGCCACTGTACGTAATAGTTTTTCTTTTAACCGGTCTTTAAGATCCGGCGCTTCATGTTTCATTTGTTCCAATACCTCTTCCAGCAGCGCCTGCTCCCGGCCGGCGGTTACATCGGGCGGAGCTCCCTGGATAGCATAAGTATGCTTGCCAAAAGGATGTATATCATAGCCTAGTTGCTGCAGGTAAGGGATCAGCTCTGCTACCAATGTCGCGTCAGCAGGAGATATCTCAAGGGTTGCAGGAAAGAGGAGGCGCTGGATCACCGGATGTTCCTGTTGCATACGTTCCTGCATTCTTTCGTATTGTATGCGTTCCAGGGCACGTTTCTGATGTAAGAGCAATACACCCGATTTCATGGTGCTGATCAGGAATTCCCGCCACTGGATAATGGGTTGCGTACCTGAATTTTTTTCATCAAAGCCTAATTCCTGCTGGGGATTCATTGTTTCTTGGCCGGACGGCGTTCCGGGGAATGATTTCTGGGGCATGGCAGGGAAGAAAGCTTCCTGCTGGGATTTCCATGAGGATCTGTTGTCGCTTCGTTCTAGGAAATGTGCTTTACCCCCTTCCGCAAAAGACTGCGATAAATAACCTTTTTGGGTTTTATCCCTTTGCTCCTGCGATTGGGGCAGGCGCAAGGCTTCCAGGTTTTGTATTTCCGGGTTTAACGTAAAATCAAGAGCAGGGGCAATATTAAAACGGGCCAAGGCATGTTTAACTGCTGATTGGAGGTAGGCATACAACATGCGGTCATCGTCAAATTTCACTTCCTGTTTTGTAGGATGGACATTTACATCTACCCGTTGAGGATCTAATTCAAAAAAGAGCACATAAAAAGGGAAAGTTTCTTTGTCAATTAAGCCTTCAAAAGCACTGAGCACTGCATGATGGAGGTAGGCATTGCGGATAAAACGGTTGTTAATGAAGAAAAATTGATTCCCCCGGGTACGGGTTGCAGATTCCGGTTTGCCGATAAATCCTGAAATATGCAACAATTCTGTATTTTCTTCAACAGGTACCAGGTTCTTTTCTACTTTATGGCCCAATAATTCCACGATCCTTGTCTTAAGGTTACCACTGCTGAGATGAAACTGTTCCACATTATTATGGAATAGCCGGAAGCTTATGGCGGGGTACGCCATAGCTACCCTTGTAAATTCATCGATGATATGCTTGAACTCCGAAGTATTGGATTTCAGAAATTTACGCCTTGCCGGCACATTATAAAATAAGTTTTTAACGGCAAAGCTGGTGCCCGGAGGACAAGCAACCGGCTCCTGTTTCAATACTTCTGAGGCTTCGATGATTAATTGAATGCCGGCTTCTTCCTGGTGCAGCCTTGTTTTTAGTTCTATCTGGGCCACGGCCGCGAGGGAGGCCAGGGCTTCACCCCGGAAACCCATAGTACGTATGGCAAACAAATCATCAATATGTTTTATTTTGGAAGTGGCATGACGTTCGAAGCTCATCCGGGCATCCATGGGACTCATGCCGGAGCCATTGTCCACCACCTGGATCAATTCTTTTCCCGCATCTTTCAAAATCAGCTGAACTTCGGAAGCGCCTGCATCTATTGCGTTTTCCAGCAGTTCCTTTACCGCGGAGGCGGGTCGCTGTATCACTTCTCCTGCGGCAATCTGGTTAGCTAAATGGTCGGGTAATAATTGAATGATATCAGGCACGTTCTGTTTTTTTGCATTGCCGGTTTTTGAGCCCGCAACAATGGATTTATTTAAGTATATTATTTATTGTTTCCTGGTGATCACTTATAAGGCTCCTTTCGGGAAGAAAATTCCAGCCGGTAAATTTTGATTAACAACAGGAAATAAGCAATAAGCAAGGGGCCAAAGATAAGACCCATCAGGCCAAAAACCTGCAAACCTGCAATAACGCCAAATACGGTAATGAGCGGGTGTACATCTCCGATCTTTTTCATGATAGTGAACCGGAGCACATTATCTATGTTAGCTACAATAAGGGCACAGTATAAAGCCAGACCGATCCCGGTGCCGGTGGCTCCTCCGGCAATAACGGCAATGCAGACCGGAATCCAGACAATCATGGTGCCTACCATAGGAATTAACGATGCAACCCCGGTGAGCATACCCCAGAATAAGGCCTGGGGGACACCGAAGAGCCAATATCCCACTACGGCGACCACACATTGGCAGATCACAAGGATAGGAATGCCTACTGCATTAGAAATAACCATGTTACGGGTTTCATTCCATAAAGAATCTTTGTTCTCTTCCCGTAAGGGCAGTAATTTCATGATCTTCTTTTCCATATCCCGCCCACCCAGCAGCATAAAATAAAGAATAAAAAATGCCATAAGAATATTTACGGCTATACTCGCGGTAGCATTAAGCAAGGTGGGAATAACAGACAGCATTTTTTGGACCCCTTCCCGTAACTGGGCATCATCGATCTGTAGTGCGGGAAAGTATTCTTTAAGCCAGTCTAATATAATTTGCCCTTGCTGAATAAATTCATGAGAATGATCATAGGCATAAAAGAATTTGGGAAGTAGTAACTCTATCAGTGCCCATATGGGTAATACAAATACAACCAGGCATAACAAAATGATGAACAGGGCTGCTATCCATTTTTTCCAGCGTTTTTTAATAGTTAAGTTGAAGAACAGGTGGCGGAATAAAATATATAAGGTTACAGCGCCTAAAAAACCTGATATAAAGTATTTTAATTGCCAGGTAAGCAAGATGCCGATAAAAGTAATCAGGATCAATAGGATGATTTGTTTCAAACCATCAGTCCTTAATATCTCCATAAATTAATGATACATTGAAAAGTCATGAGTTGGGTAAGATCATGGGGATGGGCAATGCTGCAATGTGTTTAGGCCTTGGGTATTATCCCGGATAATCAACCGGGCTAAGGTACTGCAAACAAATTAAGGGCAGAAGCATGCCGGCTCTACTCTTTGAATATTGCAGGTATTTTAGAAGTAAAGCGCCCAATTTTTGATTATAAATATTTGCAATTAAGTACATTAGGAAATAGTAATAAATGATAAGGTTTTATTAAAAGCCTTTAATTAATGAACAAAGTAAAGCAAAAGATTGTAGTTTTGTTTTATTCAAATAAATAATTTTTCAACTTTAAAAATCAATGTATTATGGCAAACAGTGCAGGTAAAACAGTCGCGACGCTTTTAATAGGTGCAGCAGTGGGTGCAGCAGTAGGTTATGTATTAGGAACTGATAAAGACAAACGTCAGGAACAAGTAGACAGATTGAAGCACAATATCGACAGGCTGAAAGCTAAACTCAGTAAAAAAACTGCAGATATTGAAGATGAGATATTCAGTGCTTAATCTAAAACTAACGCATTTTGAAAAATCCCTTAAGTTCAATTAAAGACAAAATAACCCAATACCTTCAACTGCGTTTTGAGTTGATCCGCCTTGAGGTGGTAGAGCGCCTGGTGAATGTAATGGGTTATTTTGCCTTTATTATTATAGCCATATTTTTATTCTTCATGGCTACTTTTTTCCTCTGCTTAGGATTGGCAGAATGGTTGAGCACACTATTCCAGAGCAAGACAGCAGGTTATTTTACAGTTGCAGGTCTTGTGCTTATTGTATCCATAGGGACCATTTTGTCAGGAAAAAGGATTGTTCGTTTTTTTGCTTCCAAAATGATCTGGTTGCTTACTAAGAAAAAGAGGAATAGTGGTGACAGGGACGAAGATCTGGATTAGGAACCACTTGCTGATCATTTAGTAACCCTATCTTATTTGATTTATACATGGCTCCAAGATACACAAGAAAGCAACTACATTCACTAAAGGAACTGGACCGGGAACAGGCCCGGCTAAAAAGGTTATGCAGGAATGTGGAGCAGAATTGGTGGCAGGAGCTTATTAATCCACAGGAAATTGGTCTTTCACTGATCAGCATTTTTTTAGCCACTAAAAACAGGCGTAAAAATAAACTGCTGCAACCAGCAGGTAAAGCTGTTTCAGAAAAGGGAGGAACTGCACCAGGTCAGACCTTGTTGTCCATGATCACTACCGGAAAAAGAGCGCCTCTTTTATTAAAGGCCATTGGCGTTTCATTGATGCGCTGGCAGGCCTTTAACCTTGCTTTTTTTATAGGTAAAAAGGTGGTCAATGGCATTAAAGCCAGGAAGATGCGCAAAAAATACCAACTCAAATAATATTTTGAACGGACAAGTTTGCAAAAAATACTCTTTCCTCCCGGGCTTCAGAAGGACCAGCAGGAAGAGAATGAATCCATAAGGAAAAGAACGGATTAGCCGTAGCTAACGTCCGGCATGTTGCTTTACATAATCCCTTATTTTACGGGTATAGTCAAAGTAGCCGGTTTCCATCCGCAGCCAGAAAACAATAAAGATAAGTAAGCCAATACCCACCATAGCTATGGGAGGTGCATAACTCTCATTAGGATTCATTACATAAAGGACGCTCGCACCGATAATACAGAACATACAGAAAATAACGATAAGGTAGGGACCTCCCGCATCAATTTTTCGCGGTTTTGAGGTGATCACTACTTTTGTTCTGTTATTTCCCTTTGCTTCCATTTGTATATGGGTAATAGGCAAAGTCCGGATGCCGTTTACTTCTTCCGCATGGGGAATTATTTTCAGCATTTTTTCTTTCTCCAATACTTCAAAATCTAATTGATGGACCTGGATGTGTTTGCCTACAAGACGGTGTTTGACCTCGTCTGCCGTTAGTGCGGTATTGTAGCGGTAAGTACGTTTGAAAATCATAGGATGTGTTTTGGTGTAAAAAAGAAAATATTAGATTGACCTGTGTTGTTTGCTTTATAATGGAAAATTAAACCAATCCGTCAAAGAAAAAAGCCTATGGCAGGATTAGTACACTAGATTGATTAACTGTTCATTGATAAAAAAAGAGCAAAATAAATTTCAATACCGACCTATGCACGTACCTACAACAATGTTGCCTGGAAATTAGCCATACAACCCCTGTTACTATAATAGACAGTATAGTTTGGCGTTAGGTTGGGAGATTTTCTTTTTAGTTGAAGAAAAAGGAGCAGAATCCGGAAAGTAATCTGTATTTTTATTTGCGGAATTTACGGGGATGATGTTATGATGTCCTTATTGCTCTTGAAATGAAGATCGCCTCTGCTTTTCTTATGCCACGTGCAGTATATAGAAAAGCAGGTCCAGTGGGCAAATATATATTGTTGTCGGACAACGGTCTTCCCGGATGCATCCTGTTGCTGCAGGACTATTGTGAAACACAATTTGAATACATGAAAAGACTTTTTACCTCCTCTTTATTTGTTTTTGTTATTCTGGTGAACTCCGTCAGCTTTGGCCAGGATATTATTCCTGCACCTACCCTGAAGTTGCAGAAGAGGGAATTGGTGATGACTACTTCCCTCCCGGAATTGATCGCTCATGTTCAGGCTTTACACAAACGGGATCATCTTGCTATGGTGTATATACAGCCGGCCTATCCTGTAAAACCGGGTCAACTGGAAAAGTCGGGTATTTCCCTGCAGGATTATGTGCAGAGAAATGTGTACACTGCCACGATAAGCAGAGTGAGTATGAATTTGGAGCAGTCAGGCATATTATCCTGGGCTCCTGTGGCACCCGAAGATAAAGTGAGCCCCTGGTTGGATAGGAATCCCGGAAACGGATCATCACTGACGCTATTGGTAGCTGTGGCCAGGGAAATAGATCAGGAAGAATTAAGGGTGGCCTTAGCCGGGATCGATGCCCGGCTATCGCAGGAGCAGTCATGGCTCAGTCAGCATATATTCCAGGTAGAGCTGCCTGCACAAGGGCTGGATGCCTTGGCCGCCTTACCCTGTGTACGGTATATTACTCCCTGGTTTCATCCGCAGGTTTTACTGGACCAGGCAATAGGCTATACAAATACACAAAAGGCACACCAACCTTTATCCGTAGGAGGATATAATCTTAAAGGTGAAGGGGTAACGATCGGGGTCGGAGATGACTCAGATCCCCAGCATGTGGACATGGACGACCGCATAGTAAGCTTTAATCCCATTTTAGCCAGCACCCATGGCTTTCACACTACAGGAACAGTAGGAGGAGGAGGGCTTAAGGACCAACGTTACGAAGGATATGCACCCAAATGCAACCTTATTTCAGATTTTTTTAGCCAGATTATCGCTAATGGGGCTACTTACCATAAGGATTTTGACATGTCGGTGACCAGCAATTCCTATGGTAATGTGCTGGGGGATTGTGCCTATGCAGGTACGTACGACATTTATTC
>CAZFKK010000044.1:5851-6310 GCA_964519735.1 uncultured Taibaiella sp. | reverse complement strand
GCGGGACTATCCGGAACTGTTAAATGTTTTCGCGGCAGCTAATGATGCTAACCTTACCTGTGCACCTTACCCTCAGGGTTATGCAACGGTAACCGCATCTTATTCTACTGCTAAAAACGTATTGACGGTAGCCAATATGGGGCATACGGAACAGATCCTGAGTGCCGGCTCTTCCCGGGGCCCGGTAAAAGACGGACGTTTAAAACCGGAGATCACTGCTGTCGGTACCCGTTTGTACGCCACGATAGATCATGAAAATTATGCCTGGAATACGGGAACAAGCATGGCTTGTCCTAATGTAGCAGGTGCTGCAGGTTTATTGTACCAACGTTATAAACAATTGAAAGGGAACCAGAACCCACCCAGTGGCCTCGTTAAGGCCTTGCTCATGAATGGCGCAAAGGATCAGGGTATTCCCGGGCCGGATTTCAGGTTCGGTTTTGGGCTGATGAATACCGG
>CAZFKK010000044.1:0-5841 GCA_964519735.1 uncultured Taibaiella sp. | reverse complement strand
CCGGGCATTCGTTGCGGATGATCGACAGTGGCAGGTATCTGCAGCGTAGTATCAGCTTAGGCCAGTTGCAGACTTTCAATGTGGTGATCCCGGCTAATACGGCATTAGCCAAAATTATGTTATATTGGCATGATCCGGCGGCGACGCCTTTAAGTACCCGGACACTGGTCAACGACCTGGACCTTAAAGTGACTACACCAGGTAGCGTAACGGTTTTACCCCTGGTGCCTGATCCGGCTCCCGGCCAGGTGACCACCCCGGCAACGGAAAAGGTGGATCGTATCAATAATGTAGAGCAGGTCACCCTTAACAATCCTGCACCCGGAACCTATACCATTAGTGTAGAAGGATTTGATGTGCCGGTAGCTAACCAGGAGTATTTTATTGTTTATGATTTTGTCCCGGAGGGGGTAACGTTGCAGTATCCTTTCGGGGGAGAAGCACTGAGTTCCGGAGATTCGATGCGGGTGTACTGGGAAGCTTCTGCCGGAACCAATGCTTTTTCGCTTTATTACTCGATTGATAACGGTGGCAATTGGAATACTATAGATAACAATATAGCGGCTGATTTACGCTCCTATGTATGGAATGTTCCGGCCAGTATAGCTTCCGGTAGATGCCTGGTGCGTGTGGTGCGCAATGGCGCCGGGCAGGAGTCCGTCAGTAAGTCTTTTACATTGATCAATCGCCCTAAAGCTGCATTAACTACCTTGGCAGAGCAGTGTCCCGGCGCTATAAAACTGGCCTGGAATATAGTGCCTGGCGCATCTGGCTACAGGGTTTTTAAGAAAATAGGCGGGGAGATGGCAGGTGTCGCTACGGTTACGGGGACTACCTATACCTTTCAGGGACTTTCCCCGGATTCTGTTTACTGGGTCGCAGTGGCCCCGGTCATTGATGGCGACATAGGAATGCGTTCCATAGCATTGAGCCGGAAGCCTGACAATGGTAATTGCCTGGCCGTAGTTCCGGGTGATTTGTCGGTCAGCCAGGTAGTGCATCCGGCAAACGGGAGGATTGGTACTGCAAGTCATTTGGGCAATGCAGAGCCCTTACAGGTCGTGATCAGGAATTTTGACAACCAGGCTGCAGGTAACTATAGGATTTCTTACCAGCTTAATGGGGGCGCCTGGCAAAATCAGCATTTCAATAGTATGATCAATCCTGCGGGTAGTTTATTGCTGAGCATGGGAAGCCTCGATCTGTCAGCAACAGGGAATTATAGAATTAAAGTCGCAGTGACTAACCTGGCTGTTGCAGATCCTGTAGGCCAAAACGATACGATCGACGTCATGATTAAACACCTGGATAACCCGGCTATAAACCTGGATACCGATTATGTTGAAGGTTTCGAATCTATTACTGCATTAGATCATATAGGACAGGGATACTTTGGCCTGGAAGGTGCAGATCGCTGGGATTTCACCCAAAGTCAGCAATACGGACGTATCCGGGGATATGTCAATAGTGCGATTACTATTGAGGGTAACGGGTCTGTAAGTATGGACAACAGGCGCAACCAGCGGGACGACATTAGTGGCAGCAGTCTGAATACGCTGACAGGAACATTTAACCTCAGTGAATATGCAGCAACACCACAGGAGATCCGTTGCTCTTTTGAATATATATTACATGGCTCCCCTAAATTTGATACGGCTAACCAGGCCTGGATCCGGGGAAGCGACCAGGATCCCTGGCTGCCTCTGTATCGCTACCAGATAGATACCAGCAACCTGGGTGTCGTATATCATTCAGGATCGTTGTCCCTGTCGGACTTTCTGGCTGCAGGGGGGCAGGATTTTTCTTCCAGCACCCAGGTCCGTTTTGGTCAATATGATACCGCACAGATATCCGCTACCTATTTTGGCAATGGTTTGACTATGGATAACTTTAAGCTGTATACAGTTAAAAATGATATACAGCTCATTGCTTTGGATTCAGTTTACCGTTATAACTGTGGTTTAAGCAATGCAGTTCCGGTGCGGATCAAGCTAAGTAACGGGGTGAGCAATACCTTATATAATGTGGCTGTTTCTTACCGGCTGGATGATGGGGAAGTGGTGACCGAATACCTTGATTCCATCGGGCCCAAGGATACGATTGTGTATACCTTTAACCAATCCCTGGATCTGTCTGCCCAGACTCATTTCAACCTGTCCACATGGGTTTTCCTGGGTACGGACACCTACCGGCTTAATGACAGCTTGCTTAATATCCGCTTAGTGAATCAGCCTGTGGTGGTTAATTTCCCTTATTTGCAGGATTTTGAAATGGATGAAGGCGCCTTTTACGCGGAAGGAAACAACAGCAGCTGGGCTTATGGGACCCCTTCCGCTCTGTTAATTGATCATGCGGCCAGTGGCACGAAAGCCTGGAAGACCAATCTGTCAGGCAATTATAATAAACGGGAATTGTCCTACTTATATACACCCTGCTTCGATATCAGCCAATTGGATCATCCGACATTGAGTTTTCATATAGCCTCAGATATCGAACTTCCCGGCGATGCAATCTTTGATGTGGCTTATGTAGAATACAGCAACGGCGGAGATCATTGGCAGCGATTAGGACAGGCCGGGGAAGGAACTAACTGGTACGAAAACGACACAGCGCAGGCCTGGGCCAGAACAGGAGCAACCTGGTGGAAGGTGGCTACCATTCCTATTCCTAAAACAGGTGCTGTAGTTTCGTTTCGTTTTGTCTTGCATACGGATCAGGGCGCGGAGTTTGAAGGCGTAGCTATTGATGATGTGCATATTTATGACCTGCTGTACCCGGTTTTTGATGAAGCACAGTTTCCTGCAGCGATCAGCCGGCAGGTTTCCGGCGGCCAGGCGGTTGATTTTATTGCACAGGATCAGATCGGGTTGAGTATAATGGCTCCCGGGGGTGGCCCGGGAATGGTAACCGCGCAGGCTTATAAACACCAGCAATTTATCAATGAGGACAGTACCCAGTATTACCTGCCTAAGAATTTCACTATTCAAACCGCAGATGCGGTTTCCGATAGTATCCGGGTAAGGTTTTATGTGACAGATGAGGCCATCAGGCTGCTTAGGGAAGACCAATCCTGTTATTCCTGCAGTAAACCCTATGAAGTACAGCAATTAGGCCTTAGCCAATATAAGGATGCCGATAAAAGCAGGGAGAATAACAGCCTCGCTGATAATATTAATGGAAGCTATTCTTTCCTGCCCAAAGACCAGTTACGCTGGGTCCCTTATGGAAATGGTTATTATGCTGAAGTAATGCTGCGATCATTCTCCGAATTCTGGTTTAATAACGGCGGGCCTTCGAAAGACCAGGATATAGCAGCAAGATTATTTCAGTTCTCAGCACGGCATTATGGTACACGTTATGCCGAACTCAATTGGTCGTCAGCAATGAATAGCCACATATTGCGTTATGATCTGCAACGCGCAAATGGGGATATGGATTTCGTGACGATTGCCTCCATTGAGGCTAAAGGTGACCGGGATCAATCTTATCAATATATAGATACCCCTGTTCTGGCCAATGAACCCCGTGTCTTCTACAGGATAAGTTATCAGTTGAAAGACGGCACAACCTATCTAAGCCTGATCCGGAACCTGGAATGGCCGGATGCGGGATTGATAAATGTGTATCCTAACCCGGTACGGAACGGCATATTGACCCTGGAATGGTTCAAAGGAAATGATGAACCCCTGGAATGGGCTATTTACAGCATCGTAGGGCAGCGCGTTAATCATGGTAAGATTACAGAGAACGTTTATAGTGGCAAACGCTTTTTGAATATGAGTGATGTAGCGATCACACCCGGAGTGTATATCCTGACCCTTAAAAGCGGTCAAGAGAAACGCGAGTTTAAACTGGTTTACCAATAACAATTGAGTAAGGTAGGCTAAGCTCTTTTTGCCGGAGGCAAGATGCTGCGCCTACTTTAGTTGTCATTCTTGCCTAGAGCAGGTACAGCAGCTCTGGCCTGGACGGTTTTAGAGAAGAAATAGTTTCTGTTTTTGATAAAGATGGCCTTTGTTGTTCCTCACAACGAAGGCTATCCTGTTTTGGGGATAGTTAAAATAGGGAAATAATAGCACCCGTATTTTGACAATACGCAACGAGCGCGATATTATCGTAATTTTGCAACTTCAAATATTGTAACTATTTAAACTGTTTTGTTTTCGGATGGGCCCCGGAAAGCCCCTTCGGTGAAAATAATACCTTATGACTTACACCCCTCAGAATAAAATACGTGTGGTAACTGCAGCATCTCTCTTCGATGGTCACGATGCGGCTATTAATATTATGCGTCGTATTATGCAAGCGAATGGTGCGGAAGTGATCCATCTGGGACATGACCGTAGTGTACAGGATGTTGTGGATTGTGCCATCCAGGAGGATGCCAACGCTATTGCAATGACCAGTTACCAGGGGGGGCATGTGGAATACCTGAAATACATGTATGATTTATTGCAGGAAAGGGGATGCGGACATATCAGGATATTTGCAGGAGGAGGTGGAGTGATTTTGCCTACGGAAATAGAAGAGTTGCACCAATATGGCATTACCAAAATTTATTCGCCTGATGACGGTCGGGCAATGGGACTGGAAGGAATGATCCTGGACCTATTGAAAAAAAGTGATTTTCCTACAGGAAACCAGCTCAATGGAGAGGTAGCGCATTTGCAGGAAAAAACGCCTAAGTCAATAGCGAAACTGATCTCTGCTGCTGAAAATTTTCCTGAGCTGCCGGAAACCCAGGCGATGCTGAAAAAGGCGGCAGCGCTGGCGGGAGAGAGCAAAACTCCTGTATTAGGGATTACAGGTACCGGCGGATCTGGTAAAAGCTCTCTTGTAGACGAAATTGTGCGCCGGTATTTACTGGATTTTAAAGAGAAAACCATTGGCATCATTTCCGTAGATCCCTCTAAGCGTAAAACAGGAGGAGCCTTGCTGGGCGACCGTATTCGTATGAATGCCATCCGTAACGATCGTGTTTATATGCGTTCGATGGCTACACGCCAAAGCAATCTTGCTGTTTCCAAATACATCCATGATGCAGTGCATATTTTAAAAGCGGCTCAATATGATTTGATCATCCTGGAAACTTCAGGTATCGGTCAGAGTGATACCCAGATCACGGATTATTGTGATCTGAGTATGTACGTGATGACGCCGGAATACGGAGCGGCAACTCAATTAGAGAAAATTGATATGCTGGACTTTGCCGATATTGTGGCCGTCAACAAATTTGATAAAAGAGGCGCCATGGAGGCCTTGCGTGATGTAAAGCAGCAATACCAGCGTAACCATAAATTGTTCGACCGGGATACTGAAGGCATGCCCGTGTATGGCTCCATTGCTTCACAGTTTAATGATCCGGGTACCAATACACTTTATAGGGCGCTTATGGATAAGATTGTGGAAAGGACAGGCGCTTCCCTTCAATCTACCTTCCAGCCCAGCGAGGAATTAAGTGAGAAGATTTTTATCATCCCCCCGGCACGCACGCGATACCTGAGTGAGATCGCAGAAAATAACCGCAACTACGACCAAAAAGCAGCAGCACAGAGCGAAATAGCCCAAAAGCTGTTCGGCATCCGGAAGACCATCGATACCTTAAAGGAATTGCCTGCATTGCAAGCGTTATCGGCTCAGGATAATGACCAGGACAGGCTGATCAAAGAATTGGAAGAGGTCTATCAGAAATTAACGCTGGAAATTGATCCGAAAAACCTGGAGTTATTGAAAAACTGGGAAACCAGGAAACGCCATTACCAGGATGAATACTATGTTTTTAAAGTGCGGGATAAGGAATTAAAAATAAAAACGCATTCGGAGTCCTTATCCCATTCCCAG
>CAZFKK010000043.1:8551-14951 GCA_964519735.1 uncultured Taibaiella sp. | reverse complement strand
GAAAGCAATTATATTTCGGGACAATAGCTGCCGGGGAAAGAAGTAGTCATTGTAGCCATCGCCATTAGGGCTGAAAGCGTTGGGGATATTGATATAGCAGTCTTTTTTTATTTCAATGGATTCTGTGACGCTACAGCCCAGGGGTGCTTCACTTACCTTTAAACTGTAAATACCGGGGTGGACTACTTTCAAAATTTCTGTCGTATCACCAGTACTCCATAAATAACTTTGTGAGTTGATAGTTGAATGTAGATTCTTTACGACGATAGGTGAACCATTTAAACAAAGAGCATTATCCGGCCCAAAATCGACTTTAGGGAGATCGAATACAAACAGGGTATCTGAAAAAGACCTTTCCGGACACGCACGGAATCGTGCAATAAGTGTTATGGCCATCCTCCCGGAATGATCATAAGCCTGGTGGATCACCTTGCCAAGAGCAGAAAAGTTATTATTGTCTCCCATTTGCCAATGCAAATCAGTTAGGGTTTCCTGCTCTATTGAAGGAAAGAAACTAATACTTTCCCCGGTGCAGATGCTGTCTTTATCCGTGGTGAATCGAGGAAAGATCACGGGATCTACAACAATCAATTGATCAACGGTATCCTTACAAATTTCTCCTTCGCCTGTCAATCGTATCCTATAGATACCTTCCTGGCCGTAGCTATGCCTGGGTGATAGCTTGTCTGTATTTTGCCCGTCGTCAAAATCCCAATGAAAGGTGATGAAATGCTGATGGGAAGTATTTTCAAAAGCGATCATTTCATCAGTACAAACAATGCTGTCTGCCTGGAAAGAAACCCGGAAGTCCTCTTCCGGGATAATGATTTCCAGGGTGGTATCGCATTCAGGGGTTATTATCTGCAGGGTATATATACCTGACCTGACGTTTTTCAGCGTATCCGTATCAGACAAGACGGTTGTGTCTAAAGCTTTTTTCCATACCAATGAATAACTGTTGGCATCACCAGGTTTAATGTTCAGCCAGGCCAAACCGTTATCTTCATCTTTACATGCAGCTTGTATTTTTAAGTCACCTGAGCGCAACATATCCACCAGGCCTTTGTTGATATACAAGGTATCACTAGCTGAAACAGTGCAGATGCCCAATGAATCTTCAACAGTTACGGTGACGTGTTACACATTATTAACAAAGGGGTTGACTGTTATCGATGCCGTATTATCGTGGCCGACAATGCCCTCTGAAGGCCCCCACTGTATGCTTTGTTTTGCCCCGGAACTGTTGATATTGACTCCTATGCTTACTTGCTGATCAAAATTGCAAAGTGTAATGTCCCTGACAGAAATTTCTATTTCCGGCCGCTTTAAAACAACAATTGTGGTATAAGCCGTATCGTACCTATTGCATGTTGTGTCATTTTGTGCATAAAGTGCAACTTTATATAACCCGGGGCTGTCAAAAGTATGGGTGGCATTACGGTCATGGAACAAGGGACTTCCGTCTCCAAAATCCCAGGTGAATTGATCGGCAAATCTCGATGTATTAACAAATTGAACAGTGTAGGGTGCACAACCGGAATCGCTTAACTCCGGAAGTAATTCAAACCTGGAATTGACTATAGGTATTTGAAAGTCGAATTTAAAGCTGAGGTTATCCACACCTGTATTTTTCTTTGAGGGAAAAACGGCATTGGGTGTTGTAGGAAAATTAGCATTATTAGTACATATAGCCTGATAAACAATGCCCTGCCGATCAAACCTGTGTATGCCATATTCGGCATGGTCACCCTGTGTTGACCCAAAATAAGAAGCATAGTGAAGGTCTGTAAAGGCCGGTTTAAAAACACAGAACCAAAAACTTCTTGGTGCTGTTTCATAAGCATCTTCGGTAACGGGCATATTATTTTGAGCATTAAATACAGTCACATAAACATTCCCGCAAATGTCATACAGGAATGCTGATGGTGTCATCAGGCCCCTTCCAGCAGCGTTTCCGAAACGGGTGGATAACAGAGACCGGGTGAGTGTAGGCGACAGTTTGTCTATGAACATAGTCGTGCCCGGCATGTGATAGACATTTGGAGCAATCGGATAATCTCCTTGTGTCGTACCCAATACAAAAACATTGTCTTCCGCATCTACCTGTAGCCTAAACGCCTTGTCCATCTCAGGCGTACCTAAATAGGTTGATTGCATTAAAGCACCGGTTTGGGTATTGACAATAGCAACAAAGCCATCCCAGGAACCACCGGGCGCCATACCATGCAATACACCTGCTGTAGCAGGGAAATTATCGCTTTGTGTATTACCACACATTACAATGTTCCCTTCGGAGTTAATGACAGCATTGAAACAACCATCATTTCCTGAACCACCTATATAGGAACTATATATTAACCGCGAACAATTTGTGTTAAGGCTGAAAACTATCCCATCATACTCCCCGCCATTGCGCGTCTGAAAGGCATTTGCCGTAACCGGGAAATCATTTGAGTTGGTACGACTGACCACCCAGGTATCACCGGTGGCACTTATGGCTATTTCCAATGGGCTAATCACTTCTGGAACGTCGGAAAAAGATCTACTACTCGTAATATCTTCTCCATCCAGGTTGGAACCTCCTATATAAGTAGCCGCCAAAAGTTGATCACCGCCCTGACCAAACCGGGCGACAAAGATATCTGCCGCTCCATTATACGTACTGTCATAACAACCCGTTGTTGTAGGCAGGTTAGTAGATGTGGTGTGGCCTGCTATGATCAATTCATCGTTATCATTCACAATCATTGCGTGTACATTATCAGCATCCCAGCCACCATAATATGTGGAATATAACAGGGCAGTACCTGTAGCATTATATTTATTGATACCAACATCCGCCAATGCTGACGGCTTTTCCTGGTAAGCTCCTGTTGTCGTCGGCCATCCGACATCAGATAAAAGAGCTCCTGCATACAAGTTGCCGGCTTTATCATGTGTCGTAGCATTAGCTAAGGCCTGACTGCCTGTTCTTCCGCTATGGGTACAAAAAACCAATACAGGATCAATGACCAATACATAGTCAGGATGATACCCTTGAGGGAATTCAAAAGTCAATTGACCTTTTGATAATTTATAGCGGCTCGGTACGGTTATGATTTGCCCGTTGACTACCTGGTAAACATAGGGAGATTGTTCCGTCACTTCATTGACCGAAGTTTTTATTTTCAGGTGACCTTCAGGGGTAAGCTGAGGCTGAACACCTTCAAAATCAAGCACAATCTGGCCGGGATCCGCGCCTTCCGCAACAATGAAATCATATTTTAATGCAGTGCCGACACTATAAATTGCCACATCAATACCCTTATATACATTTCTCTGCACTACTTTTTCAAACAAACCGACACGACCGGCCCATCTGGCCCGGTCGCTTCCAATAAAGTAATTATAATAATAGCTGCGTTTGCCTTCTCTAACATAATCCCCCGATGGATCAGCACCTGCAAAATTCACTCTATAAGCATGATGCCGGATGTATCCTTTACTTCCATCAGCTTCCGGAAGCCTTTCAGCAGTTTTAGCACATGTCAGTTTGTGGATACATTCCATATCTTCACTACTCTGAAAGTTATATACAAAACCTTTATCAGTAATGAATACAGCCCCCCCGGGTATTTCAGCTTTAAAGCGCGCTTCTTCAATCCATTGTCCTTTATTTTCAATAAAACTAAGCACTGCACCAGGATAGCCTGGTACAGTGCTTATAAATGCATTGCTCTTATTGCTACTAATTATTGACTTTATTATCAATAAGACAATAAAGATTGTTTGTAATAAGCCAAATCCTGTCCTGTTCAATTGATACATTATATTTAGAGTACACATTGGAAACGCTTTTATGGTATTATCATCTGACCAGGGTAACATTGCCTTGGTATTGCTCCATATGGTTTTCTTTAAGTACCTCCATATGGTAGATATATACGCCGGCAGGTTGATTCCGGTTATGGTATTTCCCATCCCAACCACGGCCATTAATGCTTGTAGTCTCAAACACTAATTGCCCCCAGCGGTTAAATACCTGCATTTTGAAAGTATTTACATTTCGGGACAATAGTTGTCTGGGGAAAAAATAATCGTTATAACCATCACCATCAGGCGTAAAAGCGTTGGGAATATCTATATAGCAATCTTTGCTGACCTTAACCTCTTCCGTACTACTACACCCTAAGGCACCTGATGACACCTTAAGACTGTAAGTGCCCGGTGTTCTAACAGTTATAGTCATCGTTGTATCACCGGTGCTCCATTGGTAACGATAATACAATAGCGTAGAAGCAGCTGCCCGGTTAACTAACGCTATCGGTGTTTTATGAAAACATAATACACTATCGGGACCAAGATCAACTACCGGCAAATCATGCACCAATACTGTATCGCTATAAAAAGCCTCCGGACAGGCCCTGAAACGCGCATACAGGGTAATAGGCTTTATGCCTTCCGATTCAAAAGCACGTGTAAAGGGTTCCAGATTAGTAAGATTACTGCCCTCTCCCATCTGCCAATATAACCCGGTAACGGTTTCCCAATCCATAACCGGATGGAATCGAATACTTTCACCTTTGCAGATCGCATTTCGATCCATAGTAAAATAGGCCGGTTGCAATGTATCCACCCTGATAGCCTGGCTAAAAGTGTCCTGACAATGTTCGTTGATCTTACCGGTAAGCATTACATTATAAAGGCCAGGTGCAGGATAGCGGTGATCCACATGCAACAGGTCGGATTGCGTACCATCACCAAAAAGCCAGGTATAATCCTGGTAAACAGCATCGGAGGTATTTTGAAAAGAAATGATACCCTCTGTACAAGCAAGACTGTCAGCAGCAAAGGAAACATGATATTCCGAATCAGGAAAATAAACCCGGAAAGTATCCACATAATCAGTACAAGCCGCATCAACTTCATAGCGAAGCCAGTATATGCCTCTGCGGTACACCGACCGTTCCGGTCCTCCGGTACCATCCTCCCAAAGATAGCCGCTCCCTTCCCCATTCCTAGCCGCAAGATGAACGGTATCGGCAAAGCACATGCCAGTATCCAGGCTGGTTGTATAGACATAACGTCGTGAGGAATCAAAATTGACATGGAAAGTATCTGTCCATTCTATCGTCATGCAAGGTTTTTGTTGTCTATACCTGACCCAGTACACGCCACTGCCTCGAACCTCGCGCTGCCTTCCCCAGCTGCCATCATCCCATATATAATCTCTTCCCGTAGTATCTACAGCATGTAGCAAAAACCGGTCTATACAAAAGGCAGTATCCCATACCGATCGAGAATCTTCCATGTGGTCAGCAAACACCGGGCTATTCGGTAAGCCCAATATAGTCCGGGTCAGCGGATCAAGGTTAAAAGCATACGGCTTAAATGCGCAGGCTAGACCCACACTATCCGGGTATTGGATCACACCCAATGTTTTCAAATTCCCACTCTTATTGTAGATCACATATATCCTGCCATCCTTACCCATTTTCATTGCAGCAACTGTTCCACTGCCGGACGAATCGCTCACACCACTGATCTGTACCCGGGAATCAACTATTTGTGATGAATCCCGGGAACTGAGGTTAAACTGAAACACTTCCTGAGGTAGCGGAGCAGCGGTACTCGACATAGAGCTCGCGTAGAATTTGTTGTTGTCCGAGGAAAAACAGACACCATAAAAACGAGTATCCTCCTTCAGGATCAACCGGTTGCTGATAGTACCCACTTCCGCATTAAAATCATAAATCCCGAGCGCCACATCGCCCAATGCTATACCCAAACGCCTGCGATCAGGAGACAGGGTCATATAACCGGAGCATAGGTCAACTCCCTGGCGCAGGTACCGGCTGGGATATCGGCCGGAATATAGGGCCGAGGTAACAGGCCGGACTGCCACGCCATTGCCATCAATACGAAAAGCCTTCAGACTACAATCCAATCGGGATATTACCAGCAACCATACGTCACAGTCATTACCTGATACTGCCGTCATCAGTTCGGTCAGGCAAGAATCCATTTCATTATCCTTACTGACCACATCGCCTAAACCATTATTCAAACGCATGTCCACGATACTGTAAAACAAATGGCCGGAAGATGTGTCCAGCCCCTGATGAGAAAGAGAAAAAACATAGTATTGCCTATGTTCCGTTCCCGGCACTGGAACGATAACCGAAGCCTGGCTGGAAGAGTTTGTATATAGCGGTTGCCGGATTAAATTACTCCCGTTAGGCATCAACTTGTGATCACTGTTCCATACATTATCGCCGTTTGTATAAAATAAAAGCCTGCCATTACTATCACATACAGAGGCACTGCCTTCACCAGCAAGCATTGATGTCTTAATAGCCTGAGGCGGATTATAGTTAAAATCAATACCAGCATTGTCCCCAAATGCCCATACATTGTCTAT
>CAZFKK010000043.1:0-8541 GCA_964519735.1 uncultured Taibaiella sp. | reverse complement strand
CCTAAGCCCAGCGAAACAACAAGTGTAAAATAAAATAACCTCATATCCGTTAAACTGTAAATACAGTGGAGAAATATATACCTACATTTCTCCACTGCAAATTAATCGTTCTACCGTTTCACAGCCAGCATCTAATGCCTGATATTCACTTTTTCCACTTTTAACAACCTGCCCTCACTATCCAGCAGGCGAAGGAAATACATACCCTCAGAAAAGCCGCTAATTTCGACAGCATCAGCTCCATTCCACTTTTTCATTATTCTGCCGTCAATACCCGTTAATACAGCATTTACCGCAAAAGGAGCACGGATATATACCACATCCTTCGCCGGATTAGGATAAACACGAACCAGGCGGGCGGCCTTATCCCTATTTTCAATGCTGCTTTCATCGACATTGGTCACCATGTAAACGTCAGAGGTATCTACACAACCTTCCGCACTGGTTACAATTACCTGGTAACCGCCATTCTCCTTGACCACATATTTACTATCGTCAGCGCCCGGTATCACCTGCCCCGCAAACATCCATTGATAGGTATCGTAAACTGCAGTTGTTCCCAATTCATGAACATTAATGGTTATTTCCGCAGCGGGGAAGTTCAATCCCTGAATTTTAAATGTATCCACACGCGGTCTGCAGAAGTCCTTTGAGGTCACCCAATAAGTACCGGATGCCGTTACTGTTCTGGTTGCCGATGTGCTGCCATCTTCCCATTCATAGCCATCAAACCCCTGAGGTGCATTCAGTGTAATATCAGCGTCATGTATGCATGAGGTTACCTGGGCCGACTCATAAATAGTATCCACTAATGACCAGACCACATCACTATTTAAAGAACCCGAACAGGTATCGCCGGCTAATAATTTAATTGCATTGAGTTGAAAATCACAGGCAGTGCCTGCAAGATTGGGTTGATTAATACGATGGATATCTCCATAAAACCCGGAATATATGGTGTCGTTATATAGTCTCATTATATTGACATAGAATGTCTTCCTTACATTCCCGGCAAACTTGCCGGCCCCCGCAGACGCAATCACTATTCTTGAGTTGTGTATCGTTACGGAATCGTAAACCCCTAAATCGTACTGATGTAGCTCAACAGCCGTATTAAAATATAGTTTAGAATTATCCGGAGAAAAAGCTGCGCTAAAGTAACCACCACTTGCAGCCCTCATTGCATTGGCCACCTGTCCTGTGGCCGGATCAAATTGACCCAGTAAAGCCCCCTGGTTTGCATTTGTTAACACAATTTTTGAACGGTCAGGCGATACAGCCATAGTTACAATTCCATATTGGCCGGTAAAGTACCCTGTATTTGAAATCACAGGAACAGGGTCGATCCCATCTTTTGTAATATGATAGGCTTTAAATTGATGTTTGATTCTATGATGTGTCACCAGCCATATATCGCAATTATCGCCGGGTATAGCCACCATAGCTTCACTGAGCGTATCCTTATCTAAGGCAATATTCTTTTTCCCGGAAACAATATCTCCGAGGCCATTATTCAGGTTCATATCCACAACATTGTAAAACAATGTACCTTCAGGTTTGGGGCCACCACTTGTGAGTCCGCTCAGGGAGAATAAATAATACTTACCCGGATCATTAATTACCGGCACAATACTTACCCCTTGCAGCGTTGAATAAACAGTGTCATTAACCCGGTAAAGCGCATTTCCCAACAAGCTGTGCCCATTAGGCATCATCTGATGATTAGCATTCCATACCTGGCCACCGTTAGAATAAAACAGCAGTTTACCTGATGCCGGATCTGCGACAGAAGCACAACCTTCCTGGGCAAACATTTGAGTACCTATAGGCACCACGCTCCCGCTATTGAAATCCAAACCGGCATTGACGCCAAAGGCCCAGATGCTATTGGCCTTTAAAAAGTCAGGACGCTGGTTGTAATAGGGTTGCTGTGCATAATTATTCACAGCCATGCATAAAAAAGCAACACAGGAAACTGTAGAAAATACGAATTTCATAAGGAAATATTTTTTTTAATTACAAAATCAAAAATGTCATAACAAAAGTAATTAGCTTTACTATCCCGAACAATACGTATTACTTTCCATTTTTCGAGGTAAGTGGAACCACTGATTTTCCTAAGTAGAATTACTTAGAAAAGGAAGCAGGGCATTATTTTTTTGGTAATTTTGGATAACGTTATTCTATGTGTCCGTATTCGTATTATTTTTCCAGCATAAAGTACTTAGCATTCGGCATATCATTGCTGCTTACTCCGATTAAAGGCATTGCCCAGCCAGATCGTCATGAAGTATTGTTTAGCGAATATCCTAAAGCAACCATAGACAGCAATTCCATAAAAGAAAAGATCGCCCATGCACAACAGGAGAAAACTACCAATGCCGACAGTGCCCTGACCTGGCTATACCAGGCCTGCAGAGAAAGCGAGCAAATACAATTTCCAAATGGTATCATTTTGTCTTTGCACGCCATAGGGATGATCTATCAGACAAAGGGGAATTATGACACAGCCTTGTTTTACTTTAAGCAATCTATTGTTCAGGCCAAAATATCAGGAATCACCAAGCAATTACATAAACCCTATATCAACATAGGTTCCAGTTACTTTTATCAGTCGCAATACCAGAAAGCGCTCCATCATTATTATAATGCACTGGAAACCATACAGGATTATCATATTAAAGCAGCTCCTTTTGATTCATTTGTCATTTACGCCAACATTGCCATGGCCTGGAACCGTTTAGGAAATACCCAAGAAGCAGTGGCTCATCTTAAAATCGCAGGCGACCTGGCCGAACGTAGTAATAATAAAGATATCTTAGGCCTATATTACGGCCTCTGCGGAGCAGTGTATAAGTACGATCGGCAAAAAAACCTGCGCTTTTTCCATAAAGCACTTCAATTGAAAACGGATCCTTCGAATACATTGCCTACTTTAAATAACCTGGCACATGCCTATATTGACCTTAAAATGCCGGACAGCGCTCTTTTTTATATCCATAAAGCCCAGGCGCTCCTGAAAAAATTTCCGGACCTGAGTCACTACGATCAGTTACATACTATGGATAACCTGGGACATTATTACCTGTTGGGAAAGCAATATGACAAAGCCAAAAGCATACTCCTAACTGTTTATAAGAAAGCCCGGCGGACAGCAGCTATAGATATCATCATGCATATTACTCCTCACCTCGCTGAAACCTTTGTAGCTACCGGTGAATATGACAAAGCATACCATTATATCATCAATTATTCCAACCTGAAAGATACTATTTTTGAAAAACAAAAAACACAATCGCTGAATGACTGGCTGGAATTAAGAAATAAGGAAAGAAATAGAATAGTAGAAGAACAGCAACTACGTATTTCCTTACAACAAAGTCAACTACAGTCTCGTAACCTATGGATAGTAACTGCCGTGGCCTGCCTGTTACTTTTTTCTGTAATTTTCATCATACTTTTCCGCAGCTATAAACAAAAGAACAAATTGCAAGCCACAACAATAAAAAGCCTGGAACAGGAACAGGAGATCCTGCAACTCAAAGCCCTGGTCCGGGGTGAAGAGCAGGAACGCAAGCGTATCGGTAAAGAATTGCATGATGGTATAGCCAGTGAACTTTGGGCGATCAAAATGAACGTGGCATCCATGCAAGGACAGGTGCAAACCGGCAATATCCACTACGAGGACCTGGAGGTAGTACATGAACAACTGGTCAATGCCGCACAGGAAATCCGTGATACAGCGCATAATCTCATTCCCGATATGCTGGAAAACGGGCTTTCTGATGCCCTGGCCATGCTCTGCAAAAGAGTTAGTTACCAAACCAAGCTGGAAATTGATTTCCAAGAATACGGAAGTATCCCGAGGGTAAATAATGATATTGAATTATCTTTATACAGGATGATCCAGGAATTAATCAACAATTGTTTAAAGCATGCCAACGGCGCTACTTATCTATTGGTACAAATAAGTTGTACCGATTATTTGCTGAATATTACCGTTGAAGATAATGGCACCGGATTCGACAACCATGAACGGGTTAAAGACGGGAATGTACTCCATACCGTACAGCAACGCGTCCACACCTTAAAAGGTTTACTGGATATCCAAAGCATGGAAGGAAAAGGCAGTACCATTTACCTGGAATTCGATATACGCAATCTTGTATAGCAGTTTTGAATTAAAGTGAATAGTGATTAAGGGAGAGGGAAACGCCAGGAACAGATATTGAAGGGTATTCTATAATTAAATAACAGTAGTCTTAAATATTGATAAAATGATCAAAGTTGTTATTGTGGACGATCACCTCATGGTGGTAGAAGGTTTGAAAAACACTTTAAGTAATCACCCTTCCATTA
Organism: uncultured Taibaiella sp.; assembly: GCA_964519735.1. Classification (GTDB taxonomy): domain Bacteria; phylum Bacteroidota; class Bacteroidia; order Chitinophagales; family Chitinophagaceae; genus Taibaiella. The sequence goes on along the minus strand of CAZFKK010000043.1, from coordinate 4,182 downwards.
CCATCACTGCCGCCTATAACAGAGGTGCCGAATTAATACGCCATCTTTATCACCAGGAACCGGATGTGGTGCTCCTGGACTTACAACTGCCTGATAAAAACGGCACAGAGCTGGTCCCCCTGCTTTTGAAGAGCCGGCCCAACCTCAAGATACTTATCTTTAGCAGCCTGGAAACCATGGGACATATAAAGGATATGATGCAAAAAGGGTGTAAAGGATATTTGTTTAAAACGACCACTGACCGCCCTACACTGATTGATGCCATAACCAGGGTTTATGAGGGGGACACCTACCTGGATCCTTATCTGAAAGAGCAACTATTCCAGGATATGCTGCTTTCCGGGAAAATAAAAGAAAGGAAAAACCCCAAATTAACGCATCGCGAAAAAGAAATCTTAACATTAATTGCCACCGAACATAGTAGCCAGCAAATAGCCGACCAATTATGTATCGGCCTCAGAACGGTTGAAACCCATCGCTATAATTTATTACAAAAATTAGAAGCTAAAAATACGGCGGGATTATGCAAGCATGCGAGAAGTCTGGGGCTTATTGATTGAAATATCCCACAAAACGTTATATATCTTTCTTTTATCTGCGTTTAGCATCACTTCTGCACGATAGAGATAAACTCCCAAGGGTTTGCTCTTCCCCGCTAAATCTACCTCGCAGCCTCTGCGCTCCGGGTTTGTCGTTTCCTATACTAAGAGGAAGGGTATCAGGCATCAAAAATTCGGTAATTATACCGAGTAAAATAAGGCAGATCCCTTCTACTTTTGCTATAAGGCCAGTGAAAATCGCGATTCTATTCTTAACTAAATTATTTAAAACTATGATAGTCAAATACATTACCTGGGCTACCTGCCTGTTCTTCGCCAGCAGCCTTGCCTCGTACGGGCAAAGTTTTAACAAACAGTCTAATTTTCTGAATGCGAATAGCATATGGCATTTCGGAGAGGCGGCAGGGCTTGATTTCAATACCGGCAGCCCCGTACCTATTCAAGCCCCGGGCTTTTATGCCATGGGGGGCGGCATCTCCGTTTCCGATCCCGAGACAGGAGCCTTGCTGTTTTATTCCGATGGCAGCAATTGTTATAACCGCAACAACCAGGTGATGCCTAACGGCGACAATTTAATGACCGGCATGTATGCCTCCGCGGGCAAACAGGGGGTAGTAGCCGTCCCCGTTATCGACACGCCCGGCAAGTACTATTTGTTCCTCCTGGAAAGCAAGATCTGCGGTGGCGGAGGATGGATAGGCGGAGGATTTATCTGCCACCACCTTTCCTATTCCATTGTGGACATGTCCTTAGATAACGGCAACGGGGACGTCGTGGCGCAGCAAAAAACTATATTATTAGACTCCTCACTTACCGGCAGCCTCATTACCATTCCCGATGAAGGCTGCGGCATCTGGCTACTGGCCCACAGTACTTCGGATCCTGATGTAGTCGCAGACCCTTACTTCAAAGCGTTCCATATTACGGAAGCGGGCATTGATCCGGTACCCGTAGTGTCCTCCATAAAATCAGGCATTACCACACCTTCCGGCAGTTATTACCCGGCTCCGCAAGCTTACCTGCATACCTGGATGTCGGTGTCTCCCAACCGGAAGATGGTCGCGCTGGGCGCCTGGAACTTTGATTACGGCGCCGGCTATCCGGATGGTCCAGCCGGCCCGATCTTTAATGAGCTCCAGCCGGTGGACATGACCAGTCCTAATCCCGGGGTAGACATGCCCATACATGTTGCCGGGCTATTGGCCTACAAATTCGATCCGGCCACCGGTATTGTCTCCGATGAAATTTTTGTAAGAAACTATGGCGCAGCAGGCAGCGTCTGCTTCTCTCCTGATAATACCAAGCTCTATGCCAACCTCCAGGGCCCGGTCAACGGCGGCCTGAAAGCCAGCGACGGCTCTACCATCACCCAATACGATGTGAGCCAATGGGATTCCACGGCAATTGTGTCTTCCAAAAAAGATATCTTCAGAACGCCCGGTATCCAGGACCTGGAAGTTGTAGACCTGAAGCTCTACAACGACACGATCTACTTCAGCAAATATAACAACCCGGGATACCTGGGAAAAATAACCACTCCCAATGGCTCCGGCAATGCCGCCGGATACAAGGATTCCGTCATCAAACTACTGCCTCAAACGTTTGCTTATAGTCCCTTCCCCAACCAGGTCGTCTATTCCCATATCAAAGCAGACACCCTGTTTCAATCTATAGATACGCTTATTTGCACCACCTTCGATAACCTCACCCTTCAGGCCCTTCATGAAGGCAAAGAATTGATATGGGATGATGGCTCTACCGACCCACAAAGAACAATCTCCGGCTGGGGCACCTACTGGGTCCGCTATAATAACCAGTGTACTATCGAGGTGGACACTTTTGTAGTGGACGGCGCTCATGTGGAACCCATCATTAACGTAGATGTATTTACCCTCAGTACGACACAGCCTTATGACAGCTATCAATGGCTTTTAGAAGACGACCCTATTCCCGGCGCAACGGAACGGGAGTACGTGGTCAAGGAGAACGGAACCTATACCGTCATCGTTAACCAAGGTAATTGTGTGGCCACTTCTGCCCCCTACCGGGTAACCAACACCGGCATCACGCCTTCGGAAAGCTGGAAACACCTGATCAAAGTGTATCCCAATCCGGCCAATGAATGGGTATCTATCCAGGCTCCGGAACCTTTACAAGCGGTCATTTCCAGCATTGAAGGCAAAGTACTGGCCACCTACCCTATTGTTCATACCCCTATTTCCCTGAAACAATTTCCCGCCGGCCTTTATTTTCTCCAACTTATGGATAAAGAAGGCAGCCTGATCCGGACAGAGAAGATCATCAAGCAACAGTAATCCTTATCCTGCAAATAATAAAAGAGGCTGTCCCGCAATTGGGAACAGCCTCTTTTATTTATATCAAAAACCTTATCCATTGGTGGGTTTCGGTGCCCACCTGTCATAGGGTGTCATATCGAAATTGTTTACTTCGTCCATGCTTAAGCCAAGCGCCATGGCCACCCCTTCTCCATATTCCGGGTCTGCCTTATAACAGTTCCTGATATGGCGGATCTGGATAAATTGCTCCGCGCCACCTACCTGGGCTGCCGTATTGCTAAACAATAATCCTGCTTTGCCATCGGCTTTAATGATGCGGAATAAATCGCCCGGTTGGGTGAAGTAATCTTCATCGTCATCCCTGAAATTGTGGGCATAAGCTGTTCCGTCCAACGCTAAAGGAGGTTCTTTTGCCTCAGGCTGCTCCTGCCATTCTCCATAACTATTGGGATTGTAATGTTTGGTATCCCCATAGTTCCCGTCCACACGCATGGCGCCATCCCGGTGAAAGGCATGATAAGGGCAGGTGGGTTTATTGACAGGGATCTGGAAATGATTTACTCCCAAGCGGTAGCGTTGTGCATCTCCATAAGAAAACAGTCTTCCCTGCAGCATTTTATCCGGGGAAAAACCAATGCCGGGAACGATATTGGTCGGGTTGAAGGCAGCCTGTTCCACATCCTGAAAGTAGTTGTCCGGGTTCCTGTTCAACTCGAATTCCCCGACAGGAATAAGCGGAAAATCTTTTTTAGACCAGACTTTAGTTAAGTCAAACGGATGGAAGCGATAAGTCTTCGCCTGCTCTTCCGTCATGATCTGGATAAACAATTTCCATTTCGGAAAATCATTTCTTTCAATAGCATCAAAAAGATCTCTTTGCGCCGATTCCCTGTCCGTACCCACTACTTTTGCAGCTTCTTCATCAGAGAGGTTCTCGATTCCCTGTTGTGTCACAAAATGGAATTTTACCCAATGCCTTACGTTCTCTTTATTGATGAAACTATAGGTATGGCTTCCAAATCCGTGCATATGCCGGTACCCTTTAGGAATCCCGCGATCACTCATGACGATGGTCACCTGGTGCAGGGCTTCGGGCAGCAGTGTCCAGAAATCCCAGTTATTGTTCGCGCTTCTTAAGTTAGTTTTGGGGTCCCGTTTTACCGCATGATTCAGGTCCGGGAACTTCATCGGATCACGAAAGAAAAATACCGGGGTATTATTGCCCACCAAGTCCCAGATCCCTTCATCCGTATAAAACTTCAGTGCAAAACCCCTGATGTCTCTTTCAGCATCTGCAGCTCCTCTTTCTCCTGCAACGGTGGAAA